>NZ_JBFTND010000005.1:0-82474 GCF_056397305.1 Cupriavidus sp. 05N40 | reverse complement strand
GAACGGTGGCCTTATCCCGCGAATTGAATGGTGAAATGTGTTCGCCGGATACATATAAGACATAGATAAATCTAGCGTTCCCATATAAAAAGAAGGGTCAACAACGCCATGCAATTCCTTGCTCATCAACGTGGGCCGGCCTCCCTATTGGCCGCGATTTTCCTTGTGACCGCATGTGGCGGAGGCGGCGGTGGCGATGGCGCCGCGGCACAGTCGTCCACGCCGCAGGCGCAAGCCTATACGCCGCTGTTCACCTCCGATACGCCGCTCATGGAGCAGATCCAGTATCGCGAACCGGACGGCACACTCGTGACCTTGATGGGCTCTCGCCCGACCGAGCGTCACGCGCGCGAGCGCGGGGAACCATGGGACGCGCCCGATGCGGGTCCCGGCCGCTACCTGACGTTTCCGACGTTCTACTTTCAGAACCGTACGTTCGGCATCGAGATTCGCGACGGCGTGCCTGCCGGCCGCCAGCGCATCGAGATGTACCTGCGCGTCAACCAGGGCATCTTCGATGGCACCACGTTCAGTCTCTTCCGCAATGTGCTCGACCCCACGGTGCGCGACTACGGTTGGTCGCTGAACTATGGCTTCAATAATCCGAAGGAAGGTGGGCTGCCGATCTGCCGCGAGGCCCAGCCACGCGAAGACTGCATGATGGTCGTCGATTCGAACTGGCGTACGGATCCGCATAGTCCGCTGAAGATTGGCGACAAGGTCGAACTTGCGCCGGCGCCGAGGCTCAAGCGCGATCCGGTCGTCGATGGCGGGGGCAGCCGCTACTATTCGTTCGAACAGCTCTACATCGTGGGCGTGGGCATGCGCCCGTGGTACGGCATTGCGCCCAATCTCGACTCCGAGCCGTTGCCCGACGACACGCTGCTGGGCGGCCAGGCCAGCATTTCGTACAACTACTCGGAGGAGCCGATGCGGGTCTTCCAGCAGATGGCGAACAACATCGGCATTGCCAATACGCAGCGTTTTGTCGAAGGTCGCCGCCTGTTCCACACGTCGTTCGCGGATGGCACGCACTCGGAGCACGACAAGGACAACCCGGTATTCACGGCGCACATCGGCCAGCTCGGCCCGCGCTACAACCAGCCGCGCTGCATCGAGTGCCATACCAACAACGGGCGCAGCAAGGCGTCGGGCATTGGTGCCGGGCTTGATACGATATCGTTCCTGACGGCAACGGCCGATGGCAAGCCGGATCCCGTCTATGGCCACAACGTGCAACAGCATGCGCAGAACCCCGCCGCGCCTGCCTATGACGTGACCGTGCAGTCGTACGAGACGACGGTGCGCACATTGCCCGAGGGCGAGAAGGTGGAACTGGTCAAGCCGGTCTATGCGTTCAAGGGCCCCACGCCGGCGAGCTTTTCGACGCGCCAGGCGCCGCAGGTCATCGGCATGGRCCTGCTCGAGGCCGTTGCCGAACCAACCATTCTCGCCCTGGCCGATCCGGACGATGCCAATGGCGACGGCGTGAAAGGCGTGCCGAACTTCGTCGTCGATCCGGAGACGGGCAAGACGCACCTTGGCCGGTTCGGCTGGAAGGCCTCGAAGGGAAGCATCCGGCAACAGGCGGCGGATGCGCTGATGAAAGACATGGGYGTCACCTCGCCGRTMYTGCCGGATCGKGGTTGCCAGCGYGGYGCGCCGGATTGCCGCGGSTCGACCGTSCCCWCCTCGGTCAGCGAGACYGARCTGCAGCGCCTGTCGAMCTATCTGTCGCTCATCGGCGTGCCCGCCCAGCGCAAGCTGCGCAGCGGCTTCCCGGATGGCGTGCGCGTGTCGCCCGAGCATGATGTCGACCCGCCATTGATCGCACGCGGCGGCGATCTGTTCACGCAAGTCCGCTGCGTGGCCTGCCACACCCCGACCATGAAGACCGGCAATACGCACCCGTTTGCCGAACTGCGCGAACAGACGATCCATCCATACAGCGATCTGCTGCTGCACGACATGGGTCCGGGGCTGGCCGACACGCTGGCGGAAGCACGCGCCTATCCCAGTCAATGGCGGACCGCGCCGCTGTGGGGCATTGGGTCGCTGCGCTTTGTCCAGGGCGCCGACACCAGTGTGCGCCTGCTCCATGACGGTCGGGCGCGCAGCCTGGCGGAAGCCATCCTCTGGCACGGGGGGGAGGCGACGGACAGCCGCACGCGCTACGAGGCCCTCCCGAAGGACGACCGCAACGCGATCGCAGCGTTTCTGCAGTCCTTGTAATCCGGGTCGCCTGCTCGCTCCCGCAGATTGGCGTGAGCAGGCTCTCACAGTCTTCTTTCGGAATTTCCAATGAATGCGCGCAACGTGATCGGCCACGGTCTGCTGGCCATGGCGATGGCCTTCGCCATGGCGGCATGCGGTGGCGGCGAGGATGCCTCCGCACCGAACAGCGGCAACGGAGCCGCCGGCAATGGGGGGAGCATCGCACCCGCCACGCCTGCCACGCCGCCTGTATCGACGCCAACCATCAACAAGAGCGCCAAGCGAGGCGTGGTCTACGATCTGGCCAGCGCGGCCGACTTCGCCGCTCTCGCACCCGGCGTATCCTGGTGGTACAACTGGGCATCGCAACCGGCTGCCGCGGCGCCTGCCGACGTCAAGGCTGCCTATGGGATGGACTACATTCCCATGCTCTGGAACGGGAGCTTCGACGCTGCCGCCATAGAGGCGTATCTGCGCGCCCATCCAGGGATCCGGTATCTGCTGTTGATGAACGAGCCGAACCTGGTCGACCAGGCCAACCTTGCGCCAGCCGCCGCCGCTGCCGCGTGGCCTCGCTACGAGAGCATTGGCGCCCATACCGGCGTGAAGCTGGTGGGTCCCACCGTGACATGGGGAACAATGCCTGGCTTCGAGGATCCGGTGACGTGGCTCGACGCGTTCTACACGGCGTATCGCGCAGCCAACGGCAACCGGGATCCGCAGATCGACTACCTGGCCTTCCACTGGTATGACTATGGCCTGGGCGGTCAGCTCGATCGCCTTGCCAAATACGGAAAGCCGTTCTGGGTAACCGAGTTTGCCAACTGGCACTCAGGCAGCGATGGCGCGCAGATCGACACGCCGGACAAGCAGAAGCAGCAAATGCAGGACATGGTGGCGACATGCGAGCAGCGCCCCGACGTGTTCCGGTACGCGTGGTTCACGGGTCGATGGGGCAGCGATGTCCATTTCACGGGCCTGCTTGCCGCCGACGGCCAGTTGACGGCGCTTGGCCGGTACTACCTGAGCTTGCCGTACTGATTCGACTCGGGGCCGGTTCCCTGTTAGACCAGCCGCATTCAGCGATAGTGGCCATGGCGCTCCAGCACCTCGATCTTGTAGCCATCGGGGTCCTGGATGAAGAAGAAGCGGGCCAGCAGCGTGTCGCCGTCCTTGAACTCCTTGACGGCAAGCGGCTGGTAGCCGGCCTGGACCAGTTCGGCATGCCGGGCCGCCACATCGTCCACGACGACCGCAACGTGGCCGTAGCCGTCACCATGGGTGTAGGGCTCCTGGCGGCCCTTGTTCCAGGTGAGCTCGATCTCGGCATCGTTCTCGGCATTGCGCAGGTACACCAGCGCGAAATCGGGAAAGTCCAGCGTATGCGACGGCGTCATGCCGAGGACGTCGCGGTAGAACTTCATGGACGCTTCGAGATCGCGCACGCGAATCATCGTATGAATGAACTTGGCCATGGTGATGGGCTCGAGGAGCGTTAGTGGGTGATGCGCGATGGCTTGGGGTGCGGGAACACCTGGGCTTCGGCCGGGCTGTCGGCGGGCCTGGCGCCGCCCTCCAGCCGGTCGCATTTGCGGCGCAGGTAGCGCAGGCAGGTCACGCGCAGGAAGGAGGTGAAGTTCAGCACGTCGCCCCTGTGCCGCAGGATCTCGTCGTGGAACTGCACGATCAGCGCATTGGTGGTCATGCCTTCCTCCGCGGCCAGCGTCGAGAGCGTGTCCCAGACGAAGTTCTCGAGCCGGATGCTGGACTGCACGCCATGAATGCGGATGGAGCGCGTGCGCGATTCGTACAGGATGGGATCGGCGGTGATGAAGAATTCGCACATGGGCGGCTCCTGGCGGGATCGGTGCTGAATGCTCGAGGTGCTCAGATCGAGCGTCGCGAAATCTGCGAAGCGATGTAGTCGGCCTGGCGGATCGCCAGGGTGACAATGGTCAGCGTCGGGTTCTCGGCGCCACCGGTAGTGAACTGGCTGCCGTCACTGATGAACAGGTTGGGGATGTCGTGGGTCTGTCCCCATTTGTTGCAGACCCCGTCCTGCGCACGCGCGCTCATGCGGGCGGTCCCCAGGTTATGGGTCGACGGATACGGTGGTGTGCGGAAGGTCTTGATTGCCCCCACCGCTCCGTAGATGCGTTCGGCCTGGGTATAGGCGTGGGTGCGCATGGCGACATCGTTGTCGTGGTCGTCGAAATGCACGTTGGGCACGTAGTTGCCAAACTGGTCCTTCACGCTGGTGTTCAGCGTGACGCGGTTGCTTTCGCGGGGCATGTCCTCGCCCACCAGCCAGGCGCCGGCCAGGTTGGTGTACCGGTCCATCCACCAGGTGAAGTCCGCGCCCCAGCCGCCGGGGTTCAGGAACGCCGCCATGAACGGGAGGCCGAGCGACAGCGTCTCCAGCTCGTAGCCGCCTGCGAATCCCCGCCGCGTGTCGTTGCGCGCCTCGTCGCGCACGATGCCGGCCATGGTGGTGCCGCGATACATGTGCACCGGTTCGTTGAATGCGGCATAGACCGACCCCGTCATGTGGCGCATGTAGTTGCGCCCCACCTGGCCCGACGAGTTGGCCAGGCCGTCCTTGAACAGGTTCGACGACGACAGCAGCAGGCGCGGCGTTTCGATGGCATTGCCGGCCACGCAGACGATGCGCGCCATCTGGCGTTGTTCCTTGCCGTCCTGGTCGATGTAGACCACGGCGTTGACACGGCCCTTGTCATTGTGTTCGATCCGCGTCACGTGCGATTGGGTGCGCAGCTCGAAGCGGCCGGTGGCGTCTGCCTGGGGCAGTTCGGTGTACAGGGTCGACCATTTGGCGCCGCTCTTGCAGCCCTCGAAGCAGAAGCCGAGCTGCATGCAGCTCGCGCGCCCCGCGCGAGGGCGGCTGTTGATCGCCATGTTGCCGGTGTGCACTTCCTTGTAGCCCAGCTTGGTGGCGCCGTTGTACATGACCTTGAAGTTGTTGTTGCCTGGCAGCCCCGGAATCCCGCTGGTGCGGGTRACGCCCATCTTGTCCTCGGCCTTCGCGTAGTAGGGTTGCAGTTCCTTGAGCGTCAGCGGCCAGTCCATCAGGTTGGCGCCCTTGATCTCGCCATACACCGTGCGCGCGCGGAACTCATGATCCTGCAGGCGCAGCGAGGCGCCGGCCCAGTGCGTGGTGGTGCCGCCCACGGTCTTGCAGGTCCACGCGGGCAGGCCGGCGAAGTCCTTGGCCACGCGCCAGCTGCCCGAGGTGGTGCGCTTGTCCAGCCAGGCCAGCTGGCTGAAGGCCTTCCATTCGTCGTTGATGAAGCTGGCACTGGATTGCTTGCCACCAGCCTCCAGCACCACGACCTTGATGCGCTTGCGGCAGAGCTCGTTGGCCAGCGTGCCGCCGCCCGCGCCAGAGCCGATGATGACCACCACCGAGTCGTCCTTGAAGTCGAACTTCGCCATGCTTGTCTCCTATGTCGAACCCCGGCGCCTGGCCCGGGCCCGCTTTTGTCCGGCACGCCATGGCGCCGGACCGGGATATGCACTTGCCGCGGCGACCTTGTGCGGCGGTCAGCCCATGTAGGGGGCAGGACTGGCTTTGGCCGGCGGATCGGGCAGCCACTTCAGGTCCTGGAAGCCGCGCGCGATATAGCCGCCTTTTTCCCAGGACGAGCCGGGGTAGCCGAAGGTGGCGAATGCCATCTCGTTGTCGTAGAGGGAGGTCACGCACTTGCCGCGCACGGTGTCGAAGAAGGGCTTGCCCTCCAGCGCCTTCACCGCCGCGAGCCGCTGCTCGGCGCCGGCCTTGACGAAGCTGCCGCCGGCCTGCTGGTTCAGCGCGGCAATGCCGTCCTGCAATTGCTTGGCCACCTGCGCGTCGGCGGTGGCGGCCTGGTCGAGGTCCTTGGCCAGCAGCGCGTAGACCGCATCGGGCAGCTTGTCGTGGGGGAATAGCACGCGCCCCATCTGGAGCAGGGTGTCGCCATCGGCCTTGCTCAGCGTCTTGAGCTCGACCGCCCACACGGTGGAGGGCGCCAGCAGCGCCAACGGGCTGCCCACGGCCAACGTGCCGATCAGCACGCCCGTGCCCTTGAGCAGGTTCCTGCGTGTGATGGCGAGTGTCTTGCGGGGCGCGACGGTGCCGCCATCGGGCGCTTGCGCAACCGGGAAAACGGGGATGATTTGCATGGTGGGGGTCTCCAGCGTGTTGGTCGTGGCCGTCCTGTGCCGGCCCGGTACCGCATGGATGCGATGCAGGCGGTTACTTGTCGGGGCTTCCGTCCGGCACCTGCCGCGCCAACACCCTGGCAGCGGCATCCGACAGGCCCGGCCGGGGCGGCATTTCAGGCTGGCCCCGCTTGCCCTTTTTGCGCGCCTGGATGCTGGCGGCCAACATCGCCGGATCCATCCCCTCGTACTTCGCGGCGGCCTCCCTGTACGCAGGCCCGGCCGCCAGCCATGCGCCGCCGGCCAGTGTGGCAGCAGCCTGCTTGCGAATGCCATGCCCGCGCGCTGCCGCGCCAGGGCATGGCGCGGGCCTTCGCGCTGACGATGCGGGGATCGATGTCATGGGGGGAGCTCCTGAATAATCTGCTGTACCCGTTCGGTGCGGGACTGGATTTGACTATAGGAGCAAGCTGGCATACGCGGGTCACAGCCCGCTATTCGCAGGGAAAACCCTGAGGGGCAGCCACGTTGCGCTGGCTATCCCGTTGGCGGCAACGCGCGCCGACTCGCGTGAGCCGGAGCGGCGATTCTGCTGCGCGCCCGCGCACGGCATGCGGGCTGTTGCATAGCAGCAAGAAACCGTGCCGCCGCGTTGCCGTGCCGGGCGGGTTCAGTCAGTCCTTGATGTGTCCCGCCTCGCGCTCGCCGCGATGCCGTGGCGCGAGGCCGGCGGGAACCGCCGCGCCATCCTATGAGAATCGCCTGGAGCCTGCCTTGATTCTCGTCTCAGGCGATGCGCCTCGCGCCTGCCCGGGCCGGGCAATAGCGGGTGAAGCGGCGGCGCAGCGAAGGCAGCCGGTGTTATTCGACCCGGATGCTGCGGGCCTTGACCAGTGCATGCCAGCGCAAGGACTCTGTCTGCAGGAAGCCCGCGAAGGCCTGCGGGGCGTTCCCGACCGGATCGAGCCCGGCCTGCTGCAGCCTGGCACGCACGCCTGGATCGGCAACTGCCTTCTGCGCGGCGTTGGCGATGGCCTGCATGCGGTCCGGTGCGGTGCCCTTGGGCAGGAACAGGCCGTTCCATTCGAGCACTTCGTAATCGGGCATGCCGCTCTCGGCCAGGGTCGGCGTATTGGGCAAGGCCTTCATCCGCGTCCTGGAGGTCACCGCGAGCGCCCTGAGCTTGCCGCCGGTAACGTATTGCAGCGTCGAGGCCGTGTTGCCGAAATAGGATGCGACCTGTCCCCCCATCACATCGGTGAGCGCCGGCGCTCCGCCTTTGTACGGCACGTGCAGCAGCTCGATCCTTGCCTGTTCGTTGAACATCTCCGCGGCAAGATGCGACCCGGTCCCTGCGCCGGCGGACGCGTAGGTCAGCTTGCCGGGCGCCTTCTTGGCCGCGGCAACGAAGTCGGCAACGGACTTGTAGGGTGCGTTTGCTGCTACCACGAGGATCTGCGGCGCGGTTGCCACCAGCGAGACGGGAATGAAATCCCTGGCCGGATCGAACGGAAGCTTGCGCAGGGCCCCGTTGACCGCGAATGCCGATGCGTCATAGAGCACGGTGTAGCCGTCTGGCGTGGCCTTCGCCACGGCGTCGGCGCCGATGACGCCGCCGGCGCCCGGCTTGTTGTCGATGACGATCGTTTGCCCCAGGATCTCTCCCATCTTCTGCGCCACGATACGCGCGGTATTGTCGGCACCGCCGCCCGCCGAGTAGGGCACCACCATGCGGATCGGCTTGTCGGGGAAGGCGAGCGCGCCGAGCGGCAGCAGGGCGGCCAGGATGGCCAGGCTCTTGCCAAGGCCATGCAGCGTCTTTTTCATATTGTCTCCTTTGAGGATGGCCGGCTTATGCGGCCTCGAATCCGTACAGCAAGGCAGGGTTGTCCACCAGGATCTTGCGGCGGACCTCCTCGCTGCCCGACCAATGGGTGAGCAAGTCGTACAGCAGCGCATCGTCCGGCTTGTGCCGGGTCTCCGTGGGGTGAGGCCAGTCGCTGCCCCAGACCAGTCGGTCGGGGGCGGTTCGCACCCATGCCATTGCCACCGGATCGATATCCGCATAGCGCCCGGCGGCGCCGGCGAGGGAGTCGAGGTAGGCGCCGGACAGCTTCAGCCAGGCCTTGCCGCCATCCAGCAGGCCGGACACGACGGCAAACGCGGGGTGGGCAGTTCCCCCGGGCAGGGGCAAGCGGGCCAGGTGATCGAAGACCAGGGGGGTGTCCAGCCGCGACAGCAAGTCACGGTGTCCGACGATCTGGTCCGCGGTCCAATGCAGCTGCAAATGCCATCCGAGCCCGGCGACGCGGCTTGCAAGGGATTCCACCATGTCGAATCCCACCACGGCGTGTGCCGCCGTGTAGAGCGAAAAGCGTATCCCCCGGATGCCGCCCGCGTGGAGCGCGAGCAACGCATCGTCCGTGATATCGGGCCGTATCACCGCGACGCCGCGCGTGCTGGCGGCGCCCAGCCGCCGGATCGCGTCGAGCGTGGCGCTGTTGTCCGTCCAGTAGCAGCGCGGCTGCACGATGACCGCGCGGGTGGTGCCGGTCAATGCCTGCACGCGACGGTAGTCTTCCACCGTGGCCTGCGCCAGAACCGGGGCGACCGCGGCGAAACGCGTGTCGTAGATGTGCAGGTGGGAGTCGCAGGCATCGGCGAGCGCCGCGCTGCGCGGGGCGCCAGTCGCCGAGCTGTTGGGCACCAGCGGCACCGGCGGCACCAGCGGCCCGGTGCGGCCCGCCATGGGATCAGGCATCGCGTCCCAGCCTGTCCGCTGCGTCGCGGACCTTGTCGCCATGCTGATCGAGCGTAGGCGCGGCGAATGGCTCGGGGCCGGGCGTACGGCCGAACCTGATGGCGCGCGTGAAGCCGCGATAGCGGCCGACCACGGGGTGGTCGAACGTGGTGACCATGTCCTCCGCGGCGACCTGCGGGAAGTCGAACATGTCTTCCACCGAGCGCGCGGCCGCGCATGGAACTTCTTCGCCGAACACGGCTTCCCAGTCCAGGGCCGTCCGTCCCTCCAGGGCGGCGTGCAGCCGGGGCACGATTTCCTCTTGGTGCTCGGCTCGCTTGCGCACGGTATCGTAGCGGTCGGTCGACAGCAGCTCGGTCAGGCCGGTCTTCTCGCACAGCGCCTTCCAGAAATGCGGGGTATTGGCGGAGATGTAGATATAGCCCTCTCTGGTGGGATGGATGCCCGTGATCCCGCCGGAGCGCATGTCGCGCCCGACCTCCCGGGGTTCCGAGTCGGCCCACACCATCCGTGCCGACTGCATGGTCAGCGCCGCACGCAGCAGCGACACGCCCACATATTGCCCCACGCCGCTCTTCTCGCGCTCGTAGAGCGCCGAGCCAACCGCTCCCGCGACCAGCGCCGCCGCGTAGTAATCGACCACGGAGCCGTACAGGATCTCCGGCGGGCCGCCGTGCTTGCCCTGCAGCGTGCACATACCCGTCATGGTCTGCAGCACCTGGTCGTAGCCGGCCTTGTCCTTGAGCGGGCCCGTCTCGCCGTAGCCGGTGACGGCGCAGTAGATCAGGCGCGGATTGATGGCGCGGAGCTGCTCGTAGCCGATGCCGAGCCGGTCCGGGACGCTGGGGCGGAAGTTGTGGACCAGGATGTCCGCGTTGCGCACCAGCGCAAGCAGCCGCTCCAGGCCGGCCGGATCTTTCAGGTCGAGCACCACGCCCAGCTTGCTTCGGTTGACGCCCAGGAAGGCCCGGCTCTCGGCTTCCAGCGTCGAAGGATACTTGCGCAGGTTGTCGCCCGCCGGCGGTTCGACCTTGAGGACCTCCGCGCCCTGGTCCGCGAGCAGCGAGCAGCCATACGGGCCGGCGATATAGGCGCTCAGGTCGAGCACGCGCACGCCGCTCAGCGGGCCAGGCTGTCCTGGCCGCGATGCGCCGAATGCGCCGAATGCGCAGTCTGCGGCAGTCATGTTGGTTTGCATAAAGCCTCCGGATGCGGATGGAAACTCAGTCCGCGACAATGTTCTGCTGCCTGGCAAGCTGCTTCCACCTGGCGACATCGGCGGCGATGGTGTCGGCGAATTGCCTGGGGGTGACGGGTTTTGCCTCGGCGCCTTCCTTGAGGATGGCGGCCTTGACGGATGGCTTGGCCAGGGCCGTGTTCACTGCCGCATTGAGCCGGTCGACGACCGCCGCGGGTGTGCCCGCGGGCGCGAGAAAGCCCCACCAGAGTTCAAACTCGTAGCCCGGGACGGCGCTGGCCATGGGGACCAGGTCCGGCGCGATGGGGCTGGGCTTCAGGCTGGTGATGCCAACGGCCCGGACCTTGCCGGCCCTGACCATGGGCAGCAGCGAGGGGCCGCTCGAGATCAGCACCTGCGTCTGGTTGCCGATCAGGTCGGTGATGGCTGGCCCCATGCCGCGGTAGGGCACATGTGTGATGGCGAGTTTCCCGGCCCTGGCCTTGAGCAGTTCCGTGCCGAACTGATTGACGCTTCCGGGGCCCGAAGACGCATAGTTGAACTTGCCCGGATTGGCCCGGATCGCGTTGACCAGATCCTGCGGCGTCCTGGCGGGAAAGTCATTGCTGACCGCCACGATGAAGGGGCCCTGGGCCAGCATCGCTACCGGCGCAAAGCTCTTGATCGCGTCGTAGGGCAGCTTGCTCTGTATGGCCGCGTTGGTCGTCATGCTCGAGGACACCGCGACCAGGGTGTAGCCATCGGACGCCGCCTTTGCCACGATCCCGGTACCGGTGTTGCCGCTTGCGCCGGGCCGGTTGTCGATGATCACCGGCTGCCTGAGCTCCTCGCCGATTTCCTTCGCCACGATCCGCGCGAAGGTGTCATTGGAGCCGCCTGGCGGATAGGGAACGACGATGGTGATGGGCTTGGACGGATATTCCTRCGCGGCGTGCGCATGGGGCGACGCGGCCAGCGTGCCGGACGCGGCGATCAGCGCGAAATATGCGGCGGCATGGCTTGACGTTGAGGTCTTCACGGTCTGTCTCCTGTATTTCTTGTGTGTATTGCCGCTTCAGGCCGCGACCAGTCCCAGTCGCCTGCCGATATCGACGATGGCCTGCGCCCGCCGCACGAAGGGCGCGTCGATCATCTTCCCGTCGACGACATAGGCGCCGATCCCCTTTTCCTGCGCCTGGGCGGCGGCCTGCACAACCCGCAGCGAATGCGCGATCTCCTCGTCGGACGGGCGATAGACCTCGTTCGCGAGTGCGATCTGGCTCGGGTGGATGCAGCTCTTGCCGACAAAGCCCATCTGCCTGGACATTTCCGCCTCGGCCCGGAAGCCCGCGGCGTCCCGGATGTCGGCGAACACGGTATCGCAGGCAAAGACATTGGCTTCGGCGGCGGCCATCCGCACGGCGAACATGGCCGCCGCGATGGCTGCCGGGTTGCGTCGATGGATGCCCGCAGGCTCGAAGAGATCCCCGAGCCCGAGCTGGAGCCCCGCGACACGCGGATGCGCGCAAGCCAGCTCGGCGGCGCGACGCAGCGCCGCCGGCGACTCGATGTTGAGCAGCAACCGGACCTTGGCGTCGGCCTCGGTGAAGCCGTTGGCCCGCTCCGCCTGCTCGACTGCCAGCGCCGCGCGGCGGACGTCATCGGCGGATTCCGGCTTCGGCACGTTCACCAGATGCAGTCCGGGCACCACGACAGCAGCAAGGTCCGCCTCGAAGTGCGCCGTGGCGATGCCGTTGACGCGAACGATCAGCACCTTGCCGGCCGCCCGTGCCTCGCTGGACCGCAGGAGCCGTGACAGGAGGGATCTGGCATCGGCCTTCCTCTCCTCGGCGACCGCGTCTTCCAGGTCGAAGGACAGGGCATCCGCGTCGCCTGCCAGCGCCTTCGGGAAGAACTCGGGGCGCGACCCGGGGACGAATAGCTTGCTTCTCATGGCCAACACCGTTGTTCTGTGGGAATGCAGTGCAGTGTGGGACATGCGATAACGAAGATAAACTATGCTTTTCTATATTCGTACAATAGAGAATCTATGGAAACCGCATATCTCAGGGCGTTTTCGCTGGTCGCCGGGACAGGGTCGCTGGCCGAAGCCGCACGACGGCTTGGCGTCACGCCGGCGGCGATTTCCCAGCAGATCCAGGTGCTCGAGCGAGAACTCGGGACCAAGCTGCTCGGGCGGGCCGGCAGGACCGTGGCGCCCACGGAGTCGGGGCGCCGTCTTGCCGAGCGCTGCGTATCGCTGCTCAGGGAGGTCGATGGCCTGCGCGGATGGGTGAACCAGGCCGACGAGGTGCGCGAGCTTCGCATCGGAACCATCAACACCGCGCTCCACAGCCTTCTGCCGGATGCGCTCGCGCGCTTCACGGCAGAACATCCCGGCGTGTCGGTCTACATACAGTCGGCGATGTCGGGCGAGCTTTACGACGCGATCAAGCAGTCGGAGCTCGATGCCGCCGTCTGCCTGCATCCGCCTTTCCCGATCCCGAAAGCCATCGCCTGGCAACTGTTGCGCCAGGAGCCGCTGGTGGTGCTGGCCGCGGAGCGCGACCGGCGCGTCGCGGCGCATGAGCTGCTGCGGACCAGGCCGCTTATCCGCTATGACCGGAACCTCGGCGGAGGGAGGCAGGCCGACGAGTACCTGCGCAAGGCTGGCATCGTGCCATCGCAAGAGCGCTTCGAACTCAGCTCCCTGCTCGCGATCGCGATGATGGTGGATCGCGGCCTGGGTGTCTCGCTGGTTCCGGATATCGCGTCGCCGCTCACCTCGGCGCTGCGTATCGTGAAGCTTGCGTTGCCGTCGGAGCCGGAGCCGCGCCGGTTCGGCGTGCTCTGGCGAAGGACGTCGCCGCGCGCCGCCCTGATCAGATCGTTCCTCGAGCAGGCCCGCCTCGCGGCGCGGACCTGAAGCGGGCACAGGCCTGTGGCACATCCGCGAACGCCGCCGGATGTGCACCATCGTGTCGCCACGCGGTCGGCCGGCACGAGGTGCGCCTCAAGGCTGCGGCCGTGTCGTTTCCGGCATCCGGCCACGGCGCCTGCCGCGCGACCGGTGCGCGACCGGTGCGCATCTGCGCCGCGCTACTACTATGCTATGGACAGACGAGGAGGATGCCCGGCGCGCAAGCGGATGGCCGCGTCTTCCGGGCCCTTCGCGGCGGCGCCGCCGGCAGGCGCGCCACCTGTGGCGCAATAGCGGCTTGGCCGCGGCGCACGGTCCACGCCACGCGGACGCGGCTGCCGCTCGCATTCGAGTCATGGCATTCAGTTCTGGAGGTGCCGCCATGCCACGCGCTTCACATTCCCTTCCCAGGCTGGGCGGTCCCCTTTATCTGACGGATGGCGGGCTCGAAACCACCCTGGTGTTCCTGGAGGGGATCGAGCTGCCATGCTTTGCGGCGTTTCCGCTGGTACTGACCGATGAGGGGCGCCAGCGGCTCGGGCATTACTTCGCGCCATACCTTCGCACGGCCGCCGAGCGCGGCCTGGGCTTTATCCTCGATACCCCGACCTGGCGGGCGAACCCCGACTGGGGCAAAAGGCTCGGCTTCTCGCCTCAGGCCATTGCCGACGCCAACCGCCGCTCGGCGGCGTGGGCCGCCGGGCTCGGACAAGCCCATGCCACGGCAACGACGCATATCGTCATCAACGGCGTGGTGGGCCCGCGCGGGGACGGCTACGAGGTCAGCGCCCGCATGAGCGATGCTGAAGCGCAGCAATATCATGCCTTGCAGATCGAGGCGCTCTGCGACGCGGGGGTGGACATGATCACCGCCGTCACCATGACGTATCCGGAAGAGGCGATCGGCATCGTGCGTGCCGCCAGGGCAGTCAATGCGCCGGTGGTGGTGTCCTTCACCGTGGAGACGGACGGCAGGCTGCCGTCGGGCGACGCGCTGGGCGAGGCGATCGGGCGCGTCGACCGGGACACCGCCGACGGGCCGCTCTACTACATGATCAACTGCGCGCACCCGAGCCACTTCGATGGCGTGGTGTCGGGCGGGACCGGGTGGGCCGGGCGCATCGGCGGCGTGCGGGCAAACGCATCCACCAAGAGCCACGCGGAACTCGACGAGTCCGACACGCTTGACCCGGGCGATCCCGCCGACCTTGCCGGGCGCTACCTGGGGCTGTGCCGGCACCTGAAGCAACTCGCGGTGGTTGGCGGCTGTTGCGGCACCGATCACCGGCATATCGTCGCGATCTGTGACGCCTTTGCGCAGAATCCCCGCGCGCGCCAGGGCGGCGCCGGCGCCTGATAGCGCGTCCGTCGGGCCGGGCTACAGCCGCGCCCCGAGCCGCCCGAGCACGCCGAGGCCGGGCTGGCCGCCAAGCGCCTCGGAGATGTCCGCCGCCGCCGCAATCACCAGCGCGGCGCACGCGCCCAGGTCCGCCTGGCGCACGCGCTCGGCCGGCCCTGAAATGCCCACCGCGGCGATCACGGTGCCGCGCGAGTCCAGGATCGGCGCCGCCACACCCCATACGGTCTCGCGCCATTCGCCGCGATTGACGGCGTAGCCCTGCTCGCGCACCGTGCGCATTTCCTTCATGAAGGCCGCCGGCCGCGCGATGGTATGCGGCGTTTGCGGCTGCAGGTGGCGCGCCATCTCCGCGAGCACCGATTCCCCGGCAAACGCCAGCTGTGCCTTGCCCGTCGCCACGCAGTACGCCGGTGCACGGCCGCCGATCTGCGTGTACGCGCGCACGGGCGCCAGGCTTTCCACCTTGTGCACGTACACGACCTCGCCGCGGTCCAGCACGGACAGGTGCACGCTCTCGCCGGTCCGATTCAGCAGCGCCTCCATCTGGCGCTCGGCGTGGCGGCGCAGGTCCAGCCGCGCCAGCACCGCCGAGCCCAGCTCCCATAGCTTGATGGACGCCGAGTATGTGCCGCTGTCCTCGTCGCGAATCACATAGCGCAGCCCGGTCAGCCCTTGCATGAGCCGGTGCACATTGCTTTTCACCATGCCGAGTTCGGTGGCGATCTGGGTCAGGTTGAGGGGGCGGTCGGCGCGCGAGAGCAATTCCAGCACGGCCAGCCCCTTGAGCAGGGTGTTGTTCATGTTCCCGAATATAGAACACTCGTACCGCTTTTGAGAAAGTGTGCCTGTGTTCGATACATCGACAGGCAGACCTGCATGGCCGGCGCCACCGCCAATGATGGCAGCCCGGCCGGGCCACCATCCGGTGCGGACCGGCGCTGGCGCGGCATCTGGCATATTTGTCCGGTTGCGCCCGGCACTATCGAGCCGGTGCACACGGTGAATGCACCGGCCGCATAAGCATGGCGCTTGGAGAAAAGCCGGCTTAATCTTGCGCTCCTGACCTGACCAGCAAGGAGCCCAGATGTCGGCCAGCCCGTTGTTTGAACCGTTCCAGTGCAAATCCCTTCGCTTGAAGAACCGGATCGTCATGGCCCCCATGACCCGCTCCTTCTCGCCGCGCGGTGTGCCTACCGCGGACGTTGCCGCCTACTACGCGCGCAGGGCGGCGGCGGAGGTGGGCCTGATCGTGACCGAGGGCACCGCGGTGGAACGCCAGGCGGCGAAGAACGACCCGGACGTGCCGGATTTCCATGGCGAGGCACTGCCGGCCTGGCGCAGCGTGGTGCAGGCGGTGCACGGGCAGGGCGGCGTGATCGCGCCCCAGTTGTGGCATGTCGGCGCCGTGAGGGGCCGCCATGAACACTACAAGCCGCAGCCGGTAGATTCGCCGTCCGGCATGTCGAGGCCCGGCAAGGTCTTCGGTGCGCCCATGACCGAGGAGGCCATTGCGGATACGGTAGCGGCATTCGGGCGCGCGGCCAGGGATGCGGTGGCACTGGGTTTCGATGCCATCGAACTGCACGGCGCGCATGGCTATCTGATCGACCAGTTCCTCTGGGCGGGCACCAACACGCGAGCAGACCAATGGGGCGGCCAGAGCCTGGCCGAGCGGGCGCGCTTCGCGGCGGCGATCGTGCGCGAGACGCGCAGGGCCATCGGCCCCGACGTACCCCTGATCATTCGCCTCAGCCAGTGGAAGCAGCAGGACTACACCGTGCGGCTGGCCGCGACGCCGGAAGAGATGCGGCAATGGCTCGAGCCGCTGGCGGACGCCGGCGTGGACATCTTCCACTGCTCGCAGCGGCGCTTCTGGGACGCGGAATTCGACGGCTCGGACCTGAACTTCGCCGGCTGGGCGAAGAAGCTGACCGGCAAGGCCGTCATCACGGTTGGCTCCGTTGGCCTGAGCGGCGATTTCATCGGCGCATTCGGCGGGGAGAGTTCCCGCCCGGCCTCGATCGAGGCGCTGCTCGARCGCCTCGACCGCGGCGAGTTCGATCTGGTGGCGGTCGGACGCGCGCTGCTGGCGGACCCGGAATGGGTGGTCAAGATCAAGGAGAACCGGACCGCGGAGCTCGGTGATTTCGAGCGCGCCAGCATGGCAACGCTGTACTGAGCAGGGCCGGCCCTTTCTGGGGGAATCGGGGGAGGGCCGGCCGGGACGCATCGGGCAGTTGCGCGCCGCGAGTGCAATGGCAGGCACTGACCTGGCGATACGGCACTGCCCCGCGTCACATTGAGACGATGGGGCAAACGATTGCGGGTTCCTGTCGGTGCCGGCGCGGCCGGTCTAAGTACAATGCTTATCATTTCCATTTGAAAAGCATCGTATGCGGACGACCGTGAAATTCTGCTGGATCGGCGCGCTGTGCTGGGCGTTGCTGGCCGGAGCCGCCACGGCCCAGCCCGTGGCACCCGTCGCCGACGCGAAGCAGCTCTGGCAATTGCTCGACTATGTCGCGGTCGACTACCACGGCGCGGTCGCCAATGGCGCGGTGGTCAGTGACAGCGAGTACCGCGAGATGCTGGATTTTGCCGAGGACGCGGCCCGGCAGGCCAGGGCGCTGCCCGATGGCGCGGCCAAGGCCAAGATCGCGGGGATCATCGAACAGTTGCGCGCCGCCATCGTGCGCAAGGCCGATGCCGCCGAGGTGGCGGGCCTTGCGCACCAGGCCAACGCATTGCTGGTCGGTGCGTATGCGATACCGGTCTCGCCGGCGAAGCCGCCGGAACTGGCCCGGGGAGCGGCGCTCTTCGCCGCGCAGTGCGCGGCCTGCCACGGCGCGGCCGGTGCCGGCGACGGTCCGTTGGGCGCCAGGCTGGAGCCGCCACCGATTGCCTTCACGGATGCGGGGCGCGCGCGCTCGCGCAGCCTCATGGCGCTGTACCAGGCCATCACCCAGGGTGTGAAAGGCACGGCGATGCCGGCCTTTGCGACCTTGCCGGACGAAGACCGCTGGGCGCTCGCCTTCTTCGCCGGCGGCTTGTCGCACAGCGACGCCATGCGCGAACGCGGCAAGGCGCTGTGGAAATCCGATGCCGCGGCCCGGGAGGTCTTTCCCGATCTCGGCGCCATGACAGGCGCGACCGAGGCCGAGGCGGCGCGCAAGCTGCCCGAGGGCAGCGCGCGTGACGTGATGGCCTATCTGCGCGCGCACCCGGAAGTCATCAATGCGGGCAAGCCGTCCGGTCTTGCCCTGTCCCGCCAGCGCCTGCAGGAAAGCGTTGCCGCGCTGCGCGCGGGCGAACGCGACAATGCGTCGCGCTTTGCGTTGTCGGCCTACCTGGATGGCTTCGAGCCGATCGAGCCGACCGTGGGCGCGCGGAACAAGGCGCTGCTCGCCGAGGTCGAGGAGGCCATGCTTAGCTACCGCTCCGCCATCTCGAAGGGGACGCAGCAGGAGGCAGAGCAGGGCGCACAGCGGCTGGAACAATTGTTCGGCCGGGTCGAGCGCGAGCTGGAGGATACGCCCGCCAGCCCGACGGCGACCTTCCTGGGTGCGCTGACGATCCTGCTGCGCGAAGGCCTGGAGGCGCTGCTGATCGTGGTCGGCATGGTTGCGGTGCTCAAGCGGGCCGATCGCCGCGACGCACTGCGCTACGTGCACGGCGGATGGATGGCGGCGCTGGTGGCGGGCGCGCTGACCTGGGCGGCGGCAACCTACCTGGTCACCATCAGCGGCGCCAGCCGGGAACTGACCGAGGGGGTCGGATCGGTCTTCGCCGCGCTCGTGCTCCTGAGCGTCGGCCTGTGGATGCACCAGAAGAGCAGCGCCGGCCGCTGGCAGGCTTACCTAAAGGAGAAGCTCTCGTCGGCGATGGACCGGCGCTCCGCGTGGGCGCTGTTCATGCTGTCGTTCGTCGCGGTCTACCGGGAAGTGTTCGAAACCGTCCTGTTCTATTCCGCCCTGGCGGCGAACGGCAGCCATGCGGCCTTGCTGGCAGGCTTTCTCGCCGCCGCCCTGGTCCTGGTCGTGGTGGGCTGGATCCTGCTTCGCACCAGCGCCCGCATCCCGATCGGCAAGTTCTTCTCCGTGACGTCGATACTCGTCGGCGTGCTGTCCGTGGTACTGATCGGCAAAGGCGCGGTGGCGCTGCAGGAAGCCGGCTGGATCGGCGCCACGCCGATCGACGGACCGCGGCTCGATATCCTCGGCTTGTTTCCCACGGTGCAGACCCTCGGCGCGCAGCTTGCCGTGCTGGCGATCGTGCTGCTCGGGTTTGGCTTCAATGTGATGACGGCGCGCAAGTCCGGGGCGAAATGAGCATGCACCGACGCGAGGCGCCGGACCGTCCGGCTGCTGAGGCGGCGCTGGTCCGGCACGACGCGCCGGCAGAGGGTGGCCGGCGTCGCCTTGCCCGGCGGGTGCCTCGTCAGTGCGTGCCGGGCCACAAGGCGGACGTTGCCGAGAAATCCGCCTCTTCGCCGGCAATTGCCCTCAGGTTCGATACCAGCGACCGGGCATCGCCGCCGCGCCAGTGAAAGCAATACTTGAGGTTCTGCGGGGCCGGGGTGCTGGCGAGTTCAGCCAGCTTGCCGGCGCGGACGAGCGGCGCGACGTAGGCGCGCGGAAACAGGCTGATGCCCACGCCGGCGATCACCAGCGCGATCAGCGCCGCCAGGCTGTTGCACACGACGGCCCGCGAAATGACGATCTGCTGGCTGTCGGCCCAGTTTTCCAGCGCGCGTGACAGGCCGGCCTCGGCGCTGAGCATGATCACCGGATTGTCTTCGAAGTGCGCCGGTGTCAGGACGGTCCCCGGCGCAAGCCGCTGTGGCGCGGCCATCCAGCGGTATTCGAGCTCGCCCAGGACGTCGAAGGAGAGCGCCATCGAGGCAATCGGGCCGGGCACGATCGCAAAGTCCAGTTCGCCCCGCTCGAGCCGCTTTTCCAGGTTTCGCGTGAGGTCGACCTGTGGTTCGAGCACAAGGTTCGGATGCAGGTCGCGCACGCGCGCCACGAAGCGCGGAAACCAGGTCGAGGCGACCAGTTCGCTGATGCCGAACCGGGTGCTGCCGCGTAGCGAAGCCGCCACGTCGAGGTCGGCCCGGATCCGGCTCTCGATGTCCAGCATGCGCATGGCGTGCYCCACCAGTTGCGCGCCGGCATCCGTCAGCACGGCGCGTTGCCCGGTGCGGTCGAACAAAGCCTTGCCGAGGTCGCTTTCCAGCTCCGCGATCCGCTTGGACAGCGTCGATTGCGTGACGTGCAGGCGCTTGGCCGCCACGGAAAAGCTGCTGAGCCTGGCGGCCCAGAAGAACGCTTCCAGCTGTTTGAGTGTCATCGGCATCCTCGCTTGTCGACAGGAACGGAGCGGAACGCATCATATTCCTTTTGTTCATATGCCATATTGAATAATTGTCGCTTTCTTCATCATCCGGTGCTGCGTATCGTTGGCGCATTGTTCGACGATGCCTGGTGAGGAATGACATGAAACGTGGTCTGCGCATATTGCTTTGTGGTCTGCTGGCGTGCGGCTGCGCCGGGGCGTTCGCGGAGTGGCCCAACGACCGGCCGATCCAGGTGTTTGTCGGCTTTGCGGCCGGCGGCGGCACCGACACCATGGCGCGCACCATGGCGCCCTTCATCCAGAAGCACCTGGGCGGCCATGCCACGCTGGTCGTGCAGAACAAGCCGGGCGCCGCGGGAGAGATCTCCAACATCGGCCTGATGCATGCGGCGGCGGACGGCTACACCGTCGGCGTGGTGAACCTGCCCGCCATGGCATTCGGGCCCCTGTACCGCAAGACGCAGTTCGACCCCAATGCGCTCCAGCTCGTCGCCCGCGTGCTGAGCGATCCCACCATTCTCGTCGCCAGGAAGGACATTCCCTACAACTCCCTGGGCGATGTGGTGGCAGCGCTGAAGAAGCGCCCCGGCTCGCTGTCGTTCGGCCATAACGGCGTGGGTACCAACGGCCACCTTGCGCTGTTGCAATTGCAGAATGCCGGCGGCGTGAAGCTGAACGACATTTCCTTCAACGGCACCTCGCAGTCGAAGACCGCGCTGTTCGGCGGCCATATCGATTTTGCCGCCGTCACCACGGGCGAGATGCAGGACGCGGGCAAGGAGGCGGTACCACTGAAGATCCTCGCGCAGATGAGCGACCGGCGTGCCGCCTCGATGCCGAACGTTGCCACCGCGAGGGAACAGGGCATCGACGACGTGATGCCGGCGGAGCGCGGTATCGCCTTGCCGGCGGGCGTTCCGCCGCAACTGGTGGCGAAGCTGAGGCTGGCGATCCAGGCGACGCTCAAGGACCCCGAATACCTGAGGAAGGCGGGCAACGACGCGCCCGTGCTCGCCTATCTGAACGGCGACGAGTGGGCCAGGGAGATCGCGGGCCGCCGGGCGGTCATGCGCAAGCTGGCCGACAGCATGCCGAAGGAGTGATGGCGATGCGTGCAGCAACACCGGCTTCGACGAAGGCGTCCTTGCGCAAGCTGCTCCGGGAGGAGTCCTTTGTCGTCGCGCCCGCGGTGCATGACGTCTTCAGCCTGCGGCTGGTCGAGCAGGCCGGCTATGCGAGCGCATGCATCAGCGGCGCGATGCTCTCGTACGCCATGCTGGGCGTGCCGGATATCGGGCTGCTGAGCCTTACGGAAACGGTCGAGCATTGCCGTCGCCTCGCGCGCGCGTCCTCGATCCCGATCACCGCGGATGGCGACGCCGGCTTCGGCAACGCAAGAGGGGTGCACCACGCCGTGGCGCTGTTCGAGGAAGCCGGCGCGGCCGGGCTCAACCTCGAAGACCAGGTGGTGCCGAAGCGTTGGGGCGCCACGGCGCCGAAGGAAGTCGTCTGCGTGCCCGAGATGGTGTCGAAGATCCGGGCGGCATGCGCAGCCCGCCGCGACCCGGACTTCCTCATCATTGCCAGGACCGATGCTTTCGCCTGCGAGCCGGCGGAACAGGTGATCGCGCGCGCCAGGGCGTATGAGCAGGCGGGTGCGGACCTGTTGCTGCCGATCGCGCCGCGCTCCGGGGAAAACGTGGAAAGGCTGGTCAAGGCACTGGAGATTCCGGTCACGCTCAGCATCGGGACAGGCCTGGCGCCGAGTCCCGCGTCGGCCAGCCTGTCGCTGCAGCGGATCCGCAGCCTGGGCGTGCGCAGGGTGAGCCTGACGACGCTGCTGCCCGGTGCCGCGACCCAGGGCATGGCCGACGGCCTCGACGCCCTGCGCCGCGCACTGCAAGGCGAGATCCCGGGGCCCGGGGATGCGCCGGCGGTGCGGGGCGTGCGCAGCTTCGATGCGCTGTTCGATGCGCCTTCGCAGGCAGCGTTCGAGGCATCGTTGCTTGACGGGCTGCTCCAGGTGCCTTAGCCGCCTTGGCCGCCCGGACTTTCAGTGGCGGCCGGTAGCTGCCACTGGTTGCCGCCGGTTGCCGCCGGAGGGGGGCGGCACGGCCACATGTACGAAGCAAAGACGCAACAGCAAGAAATCGCGACGTTGGCGCATGGCCGCGCGCACCGGCGCACCGCACACTCGGCTCGTGTCCAACGCCATCTCCCATACGCCATGACCCGCCTGCCGATCCAGACCGCAGAAACTGCACCCGAAGCCAGCCGTCCCTTTGTCGACCGCGCCATCGCGAGCAACGGCTTCCTGCCGAACCTGATCGCTGTCCTTTCCAATGCGCCCGCCGCGGTGGAAGCCTACCTGACACTATCGGAGATCAACAGCCGCGGCTCGCTGACGCTGGCCGAGCGCGAGGTGGTGCAGATCACCGCCGCCACCACGCATGGTTGCAGCTTCTGCGTGGCCGGCCATACGGCGATTGCCATCAAGAAGGTGAAATTCGATGCCGACACGGTCGGCGCATTGCGTGCCCAGGCCGCCTTGCCGGACGCCCGCCTCGAGGCACTCGCCGAATTCACCCGCGCGGTGATCCGCGACCGGGGCGCGGTACCGCAAGCCGATTTCGATGCCTTCGTGGCGGCCGGCTTCGGCGCCGGCCAGGCGCTCGAGGTGGTGCTCGGTGTCAGCCTCGCCACACTGTGCAACTTCGGCAACAACCTGGCGCAAACGCCGCTCAATCCCGAGCTGGAAGCCTACCGCTGGACGCGCGCCGCCGCGTGACGCCAGGCGCCACGGGCCGCGCGTCGCGGCCCCTGCGCAATGCGTAGCGGCATGCAGTCCGGGGGTGGGGGAGGCGCCCGGTCCGGTCCCGGACACGTTGCGCTGAAGCTCACGCCGGTGTTCTACGTGGCGCTGGGCAGGATGGCCGGCGGCAAGCCGCCGGTGGACAAGCACCACAGCCATGCGCGGCCGCTGCACGTCGCGCACGCGTCGTCGGCGCCGGCGGCTCCGGCCAGGTAGTCCTTGCCCGGTGCCACCGCCGGAGGATCTCGCCGGGGCAAAAAAAAGCGCAGCGAAAGCTGCGCTTGAAGCAGAACCAGACTGTTGTCACGGAGAGGAGCACAACAAGCTTGCTGCTTCCAGTAAGGACAGAAAAGGACGCTTGCGTTCCACGTCGGGACCCGGGGAGGAGGATGCCGGGCCTTGTGCAGCACGATATCAAGCGGGGCCGCGCGGAAAAAGCCGCCGGACGGGAACACACTGTTCTGCGATTGCCAACAACGGGGCGCCTGGCTGACTTGGCGGACGCTGCGCGCCCTCGCGCATCTGCCGGCCTCTTGTGCCTGACTGCGGGGTCACTTTCGTTTTGTCGTTGGAATCGAGATAAAGAATCCCATTTCCGACCATTTATCCGCGGGCATCCGGCAACCATAATCCCTGCACCGGATACCTTCAGGTGCCGGTTCCCGGCAGGACGATTGTCCGGCCGGGATGGAAAGACACCGAACGCACATCACCGATCCCGGGACCGGGCGTTCCAACCCCCGTCACGAGATCGCCATGTATCCCAGCTCTTCCTCAACCCGCCCGCTGTTGCGCAACGGGGCCGCCTTGCTCCTGATCGCCGCTGCCACCATGTCCGCGGCCTACGCCAACACGCCGGCCACGCCGTCCGACCCATTGGAACCGGTGAACCGCGCGGTCTTCGCCTTCAACGACCATCTCGACCAATATGTGGCCGCGCCGATCGCCAAGGGCTACAAGGCCGTGACGCCCAGCCCCGTGCGCACCGCGGTGAGCAATGTCTACTCCAATCTCTCGGACGTCGGCAACTTCGCCAACAACCTGCTGCAGGGCAAGGGCGTGGCGGCTTCGGAAAGCCTGATGCGCGTGGCGATCAACTCCGTATTCGGCATCGGCGGCCTGATCGATATCGCGACGCCGGCGGGGCTGCAAAAGCACTCGCAGGACTTCGGCCTGACGCTCGGCGCGTGGGGCGTGCCGGCCGGGCCGTACGTTGTCCTGCCGCTGTTCGGGCCGAGCACGGGGCGCGACGGCGTCGGCCTGCTCGCGGACCATTGGCTGGCGCCCGTCAGCTACCTGGATCCCGCCTGGCGCAATAGCGCGACGGATACGGCCATCGTCAACGGGCGCACCAACGTGCTGGGCGCTACCGACCTGCTCTCGCTGGCTGCGCTCGACAAGTACACCTTCGTGCGCGATGCGTATCTGCAGCGCCGCAACTATCTGCTGAGCGACGGCAAGACCGAGCTGCCGGTCTATGACGATCCCGACGCCGGTTCGGCGCTTGCCGCCTCCACTTCCGAGCCGGTGCCGGAGCCGGGAACGGCCGCGGCGCCGGCGCCGGCACCGGCGCAGGGCGGCGACTGACCGGTGCGCGCCGGCCGGACATGAACCAGCGGGCCGCCGCACGGCGGCCGCCTTACCGGAGTGACGAAGATGGACCTGAAGAGTTGTGCAGCCATTGTGTGCGGATGGCTGGTGGTATGCGTGGGTTGTGGCTGGCTGACCGGCGCATTCGCGCAGTGGTTCTCGATGTCGTAAGGGCAGGCCTGACGACTGGCTATTGTCACGGCACAGACGAGTATCCCCGGCCGGAGGCTTTCCCGCGGCCGCATCCAGGCGCATGGTGCCGGCATTCGCTTTTCCCCACGCCCATGCTGCAATCACCTCGTATCAACCGCCCGAGGTCATCGCGGCGATGCTGCTGCCCGGCATTCAACTCGCGCGCAGGCAGCAGGTGCAGGCGGAATGACGGCGGTGCGCTCAGCGCGCCTTGTCTGCGGCCGGGGTGGTGGGGCGCCGCGCGGGCAGGTTGCGGACGATGCAGTCCACCGCCCGCGTGTCGGACTTGCCCTGCCCGAGCCCGCCGGTCACGGAGTCGCGGTACTGGGCCGGCGTGATGCGCTGGTAGTAGAGCCGCGAGGTCTGGTCCAGCCAGTAGACGTAGTCGCTGCCGCCCTGTGCGCCGTTGGTGCGCAGCCATTCGCTGACATTGTTGTCGCCGATCATCATGTTCGGGCATTCGCGCCGCAGGCCGTCCAGGTAGGCGTCGAAACCGCGCGCCTGGATGTTGTCGATGGCGTCCGGCGCGCAGGCGGCGCTCAGCAAGGCTGCACAGGCGGCGGCGAGCCTGGCGAAAGCAGGGAGGCAAGGTGCGGACATGGCGGTAGCAGGATTGTCTGCCATGCGTGAAGGGGTGGCGACGCCGCGGTTGCATGGGCAAGGATAAGCCGGCGTGCCGCCACCGTGGCTGCCTCGCGAAACTTTTCACATGGGGACCGGAAACGCTTGAATCGCCCGCCGGACCAGCCAGCAGGCCGGCTCGCAGCGCGCTCAAGAGCGCGGCTGCAGCTTGCGGTAGTGGTTGAAATGCCGGATCGCGCCGCGTGCATTGCCCAGTTCCTGGTGCAGGCGGGCCGCGTTGAAGTGCGCGTCGGCGAAGTCCGGCAGCTGGGCGATGCAGCGCTCGTAGCTGGCCAGCGCTTGGCGCGGGTGGCCGTCGTCCTCCAGCGCCACGGCCAGGTTGAAGTGGAGCAGCGGCTCTCCAGGCAGGTGCGCCAGCGCTTCGCGGTACAGCGTGATGGCGTCGGCGTAGCGGCCCGCGTCGCAGAGCATGCAGCCGAGGTTCAAGTAAGCGTCCAGGTAGCCGGGAAAGGCCGCGAGCGCCTGGCGGTATGCCGCCTCGGCTTCGGCGGGCGCGCCGGCCTCCAGTTCGCAGGCAGCCTCGAAGTGGTCCACGGCCGCCCTGGGACTGGCCTCGGGCGAGGCGGGCCGCTGCAGCGGCGCCACGCCGGCATCCGCCTCGGGCTCGAAATCCATCAGCAGCTGGCCCGAATCCACATGCCATTGCAGCCGGCCCTCGCGTGCGGCCACCTGGTTGCCCACCGCGATCACGCGCACGCCGGACAGCGGCTGCCCGTCGCCGCGCGACGCTTTCAGGTGTGCCAGCGAGCGCAGGATGCGCCGGCTCGGGATCTTGGCCGCGCGCAGCGAACGCGCGGTGCGCAGCATGACCACGTCGCGGAAGGTGAAGCGGAATTCGCGTCGCGCGCCGCGCGAAGGCGTGACGATGCCCGCGGCGATCAGCCGGGACGCGACGGCCCGGGAAATGCCGAGCATGGCCTGCACTTCCCGCAGGGTATAGGTGGGCATCCGCGCTACCTGTTCGCGCTACCTTCCGCGCTATTTCTTGGCCGCGGTGCGGCGGGCCGGGGCGGGCGCCGCGGGGGTGGCGCGCTTTGCGCTCTTGCGCTCCTTCGGCTCGGCGGTGGCTGCGGTGGCCGCGGCGCGCTTGCGCTGGCCGACGCTGGCGCGCAGCGCTGCCATCAGGTCGATCACTTCGGCGCCGCCGCCTTCGGCCGTGCGTTCCTCGGCCACCGTGATCTTCTTGCCGGCAATCTTCTTGTCGATGGCGGCCAGKATGCGCTCCTTCTCCTCGTCGACATAGGCCGACGAGTCGTAGCCGTCCACCGAGTTCTGCTCGATCAGTTGCTGGGCCAGCGCGAGCTCGGCCGGCTGCACGTCCGCCTTCTCCACATGCAGGTCGGTCATGGAGCGGACTTCATCGGCGTACAGCAACTGCTGCAGGATCAGCCCGTCTGCGCCCACGCGCACCTGCACCATGGCCTGCTTGCCTTTCCAGACCCAGCGCGCCAGCGCGCAGGTGCCGGTCTGCCGCATCGCTTCGGCCAGCAGGTTGTACGGCTTGGCGCCGCGCCGGTCCGGGCCGAGGTAGTAGGCCTTCTCGAAATAGATCGGGTCGATGGCGCCGGACGGCATGAACGAGACGATGTCGATGGTGTGCTGGGCCGTTGCGTCCAGCACTTCGAGCTCTTCCGGCTCGAACACCACGTAGTGGTCCTTCTCGAACTCGTAGCCCTTGACCATGTCGGCACGGTCCACCACGACGTCCTCGCGCAGGCAGACATATTGCTGCTTGAGCCGCGAGCCGCAGCCCTTGTGCAGCAGGTTGAAACTCACGCCGGCCTTGCTTTCCGTGGCGGAGTACACCTTGACCGGGATCGAGACGAGCCCGAAACTCAGCGAGAGAGAGGCGATGGAGCGCGCGGCCATGGCAGTCCCCTTGGGTCGGGAGCCGGTACGTGCGCCGTACCGGAACGATATCGTCCAGCTTATACCGTGCCCGCGCCGCGCGGGCACCGGGGCTGGAGCGCGCACTGCACATTGTGGCGAAAAATCCCTAAAGTTCTGCCGTCCCGCGTCGTTATCCAGTCGGACGAAACGGGCGAAGTCCATGACAACGGGGAGATAGAGCAATGATGTCTTTTGGCAACCTGAGCATCCGCGCGCGACTGGGCGCCGGCTTCGCGGTGGTGCTGGTGCTGATGGCGGCGGGGATCGCGGCGGGGCTGGGCAGCCTGCCGGATGCGTCGGGCGGTGACCTGGCGCAGGCGGTCGCATCCGCGCGGACCTGGATGTACGGGCTATGGGTGGTGGCGCTGCTGGCCGCCGCCGTCTTCACCTTCGGCATCGCGCGCGGGGTGGAGCAGCCGCTGGGCGAGGCGGTCTTCATTGCCGAGACGGTGGCCTCCGGCGACCTGAGCCAGGAGTTCGAGACCGAGCGCGGTGGCGAGTTCGGCCGCCTGCTGCGGGGCATGGGCGAGATGGAGGACATGCTGACCGACCTGGTCAGCCGCATCAAGGGTTCCACCGATTCCATCACGGATGCATCCAGGCAGATCGCGGTGGGCAACACCGATCTGTCCCAGCGCACGGAAGAACAGGCCGCCGCGCTGCAGGAAACCGCCTCGAGCATGGGCGAGCTGACCGCCATGGTCCGCCAGAACACCGAGCGCGCGCATGCGGCCAACGACCTTGCCGCCAATGCCTCCGAGATCGCGCAGCGCGGCGGCGCGGCGGTGGGCGAGGTGGTGCAGACCATGCAGGCGATCAGCGCCAGCTCGAAGAAAGTGGTGGACATCATCGACGTGATCGAGGGCATTGCGTTCCAGACCAATATCCTCGCGCTCAACGCGGCCGTGGAAGCCGCACGTGCCGGCGAACAGGGGCGCGGCTTTGCCGTGGTGGCGGGCGAGGTGCGCACGCTGGCGCAACGCAGCTCTTCCGCCGCCAAGGAAATCCGCGCGCTGATCGGCGACTCCGCCGACCAGGTGCGCAACGGTTCCGTGCGGGTGGAGCAGGCCGGCGAGACCATGCGCGAGATCGTGGCAGCGTCGCGCCAGGTGACCACCATCCTCAAGGAGATCTCGGTGGCTTCGGCGCAGCAGAGCAGCGGCATCGACCAGGTCAACCAGGCCGTGATGCAGATGGATTCGGTCACGCAGCAGAACGCGGCGCTGGTCGAGCAAGCCGCGGCCGCGTCGTCGGCGCTGGCAGAGCAGGCACAACAACTGCAGGCTGCGGTAGGCGAGTTCAAGCTCGACTGAGGCCGTACCGGGACGGGCCCGCGCGATGCGGGCCCGTTCGCGCAGCTTTGCACGTGGATTGAAATTTTTACCTGCCGCGCGGGCCGTTCGTGCCCGCCGCACTCCCGGGCCGCCGTGCCCGCCCGCCAGCCGGATCTCGCGCGCCTGAAGCGGCGCATGGCGCCGGTATTGCGCGCCACGGTCACTCTCCAGCCACTATCCTTGAACCGGGCATCGATGTTGCGAGCCATCCTGGTGCGACGAGTCACCGCGCGTGGCTAGCTCGTGACATGGCGCGTGCCCGGACGGACGTGTCGACGCGCCGCCACCGCGCGGCCACCGCGGCTATCGTGGCCGACCAAAGGAGTGCTCTATGACAAAAACCGTGAAAAGCAGATTGCTGGCGGGTCTCCTGCTAGCCTCCGGGCTGGTGGTCTGCGCGCAGGTCAGCGCGCAGCCCGGCCCCGAGCGCGGCTATCAGTACCAGGACAAGTCCGGTGAGGACCAGCGCCGCCCCGGTGGCCCGGGGCCCGGTGATGACCGCAACAACAACCGCATGACCCCGCAGCGCTGGCACAAGGGCGACCGGCTCCCGACGGAGTACCGCGACCGCCAGTACATGGTCGAGGACTGGCGCCAGTACAACCTCCCCGCGCCGCCGAAGGGACGCCACTGGGTGGGCGTCGGCGCGGACTTCTATCTGGTGGCGCCCAACGGCGCGATCATGGACATGGGACCGGGCGGCCGCTAGGCGGTCGATTCCTCTCGCCGGCGGTCCGGCGGCCCATGCCACCACGCTTGCCCCGCGCACGATGAACGTGTAGCCGGGCAAGCAGGCCGGCGCGCACCTTTTCTCGCACGCCGGCTTTCCGTTCGGCTTGCCTTGTCCCCCGCTTTTTTCCGTGTTTTTCCGTCTTTCCACGCCTTTTCCGCGCTTTTTTCCGCTTTCCATTGGCCTGCGTCAAAGCCGGTGCGACGCGCGCGCCAGGCCCTGGGCGCCGCGTTATTGCCGTGGCCTAGAATCAATCCAGCACCGGCCGGCGGCACGGCGCCCCCCGCTGCGTTTCCAGGTGTGTCTGGCGCCTGGATACCCGCAGCAGCGCGCGCCGTGCTCCGGCTGGTGCAGCGGTGCGCCGCATGGCGCGCCGCAAGCCGACGGGCCGGCCGCGCCGCGCGCTTGCGCGCGTGTTCCCGCCCGGGTTGTTCCCCCACAGAAAAAAGGAATAAAGATGTCAACTCGCCGTCATTTCCTGAAAGGCATCCCAATCGTCGCCGCCGCGGGCGCGTTGGGTTTTTCCGTATCGGCGCGCGCGCAGGGCAGCGGGCCCATGGTGGATGAAAAAGACCCGCAGGCTGTCGGACTCGGCTACAAGGCCGATACCACCAAGGTGGACAAGGCCAAGTACCCGAAGCACGAGGCCAGCCAGCATTGCGGCAACTGCCAGCTGTTCCAGGGCAAGGCGACCGATGCCAGCGGCGGCTGTCCGCTGTTCGCCGGCAAGCAGGTCGCCGGCAAGGGCTGGTGCAGCGCGTGGGCGAAGAAGGCCTGACCGGGTGCCTGGGCAGGGCCCGGTGAAGTCAGGCAGGCGGGCGCGCATCCAGGCGCGCCCGCCTGTTTTGCCTTTCAGCGGTCGACCGGCCAGAGGGGCCGGCGTATGCGGCGATAGGGCAGCGTGCGCAGGTCCAGCGCCACCGAGCCCGGCGCGTCCGCGTAGATGACCTTGCGCGCCACGCCCGCGAACGCGGCGTTGAAATGCTGCGCCGACTTGACCACGATCAGCGTCTTGTCCTCGAGCCGGCAGCCCAGCTGCGTGAACACATCGGTGTGCAGGGCCTGCGCGCGCAGCGTGATCAGCACGATCTCGATGCCGTCGGCCTCCACCAGCGCCGCGTTGCCCACCGGCGCCGGCGCTCCCGACAGGCCGGTCATGACCATGTCCGGCACCAGTGCCTTCACCGTGCAATCGAGATCGATCGGGTCGCCCGACATCGGGCTGACCTTGCCGCCGATGCGCAGCGGCAGCCGCGCGCCCGTGCCGGCGCTGAACGCGATGCGCACCGCCACCGGATCCCACAGCGGGCCCAGCGCCACGTTGCGCACGCCGCGCGCATGCAGCCGGCGCAGCAGGAAGGTGGCATCGCCAGCGCCGCCGCCGCCGGGGTTGTCGCCGGCATCGGCAATCACCACCGGCGTGGCGTCGGCGGCCAGCGCCTCGTCGATGGCTTCGTCCGGGCCGGGACAGGCCGGCATGAGCAGTTCACGCAGGCCGGCCAGCTCGGCGGCCAGGCGCTGCGCGAGCCGCTGCGCGGCGGCGCCGTCGCCGTCCGCGTAGACCAGCAGCCTGGTGCCCATGTCGGGCACGTCGCCCCAGGGGAATCCGTGCGCGACGGAGATCGAGAGGATGCCGTCACGGCCTTCGAGCGCCATCAGGCGGTCGACATAGCTGCGCGCCGGTTCCTGGTTGGTGCGGATGGTGACGATCATGCCGCAGTCGGCCACCGCCGCCACCGGCGCGATGCGCCCGGCCACCTGCGCCGCGCACAGGTCCACCAGTTCCAGCGCGCGCTCGCGGATATCGGTGTGCGGATATTCCTTGTAGGCCACCAGGATGTCCGCCTGCGCCACCATGGCCTCGGTGAGGTGGCTGTGTGGGTCGATCTCCGCGCCGATCACCACGCCGGGGCCGGCCAGCGCGCGCACGCGCGCCAGCAGGTCGCCCTCGCAGTCTTCATAGCCATCGGCCACCATGGCGCCGTGCAGGCCCAGCAATACCATGTCCACCGGCAGCGCGCGGCGCAGGTCCGCCAGCAGTTCGTCGCGCAGGGTCTCGTAGGCATGGCGCGTGGTCACGCCGCCCGGCTGCGCGCCGGCGGCCATGCCCTCGATCACTTCCCAGCCATGCTCGCGCGCGCGCTGGCGCGCGGCCCACAGCGGGCCGCTGAACACGGCCATCTCGGGCGGGTGCGTGCCGGCGGGATAGTAGCCGCGGTCGACGAAGGCTTCCAGCGAGGTGGGCAGCGGGGCGAAGGTGTTGGTCTCGGTGGCGAGCGAGCCGGTGAATACGCGCATGGTCACTCCGGGGTCGCGCCCGAGTTGCGCACCACCGCGCCCCACTTGGTGATTTCGGCGGCCACGTGCTGGCGCAGCGCATCGGGGCTACCGCCGCCAGGCGTGGCGACCATCGCGGCGAGCTTCTCGCGCGTGTCCTTCTCGGCCATGATCGCGTTGACCTCCTTGTTGAGCGTGTCGACGACGCCGGCCGGCGTGCCGGCGGGCACGAACAGCGCGTACCACGAGGTGACTTCATACCCCTTCAGGCCGCTGGCATCCACGGTGGGGATCTCCGGCGCGGACGGGTCCCTGGTGGCGCTGGTCACCCCGAGCGCGCGCAGCTTGCCGCTCTTGATCAGCGGGATGACCGACGGCGCGGTGTCGAACATCACCTGCACCTGGCCGGCCATCAGGTCGGTAAGCGCCGGCGCGCTGCCCTTGTACTGTACGTGCTCCATCTGGATGCCCGCCATCATCTTGAACAGTTCCGCGGACAAGCGCGTGGACGAGCCCGCGCCCGAGGAGGCGAAGAAGATCCCCTTCGGATGCGCCCTGGCATAGCTGATGAATTCCGCCACCGTGGTCGCCGGTACCGAAGGGTTCACCGCCATGATGTTGGGAAAGCGCGTGAGCAGCGCCACCGGCGCGAAGTCCTTCTGGAAATCGAACGGCAGTTTCTTGTACAGCGAGACATTGATGGTGCTGGCGTTGGAGCCCAGCAGGATGGTGTAGCCATCGGCGGGCGCGCGCGCCACGCCGGCGGCGGCGATATTGCTGGCGGCGCCGGGCCGGTTCTCGACCACGAAACTCTGCCCGAGCCGCTCGGACAGCCGGTTGGCGACCAGCCTGGCCACGGCATCGGAGGAGCCGCCCGGCGCATAGCCCACCACGATCTTGACCGGCTTGTTCGGGTACGCGCCGTCCGGCGGGGCCGCGCTTGCCGGTTGCGCGCAGAACATGCCGAGGGCCGTGGCGGCCAGGAGGGAAGCAAAGGGTTTCATGAGTGTGGGTGCGAGGAGTTCGTGGCCACTGATTATTCGCAATTCCGGTGTCCTGAATCAATGTAAGCTATCCGGAATTTTGTTGCCTATTTGGCAACGATCGGGCGGCGGCGGACCGGCCCTTGACAGCCCCGGACAGCCCCGGACAGCAGCAACGAAGAGACGCACGGAAAACGAAGTGAACCAGGAGGGAAGCGATGGAGGGAGGGCTGAGCGCGCGGCGCCTGCAGTATTTCTTCGAGGCGGTGACCGCCGGCTCGGTGCGCGGCGCGGCCGAACGGCTGGGCGTGGAGCCATCCATCGTCAGCCGGCAGATCCAGTTGCTGGAGTCCGAACTGGGCGTGGCCCTGCTCGAGCGCAAGGGCAGGGGCATCGTGCCTACCGAGATGGCCTCGATCGTGATGGACCATTACCGGGACCGCCAGGCCAGCGAGCAGGCGATGATGGCGCGGCTCGACGAGGTCAACGGCCTGCAGCGCGGCGATATCCACATCGTCGCCAGCGAAGGGTTTGTCGATATCCTGATGGGCGGGGTGGTGGACGCGTTCTGCCGCGAGTTTCCCGGCGTGCGCGTCTCGCTGCGCGTGGCCGGCGCATCGGACGCGGTGCGCGCCGTGGCGCATGACGATGCGCATATCGGCGTGGTGTTCGGGCCGCCGGCCGATCCTGCCGTGCGCGTGGTCAGCGCGCGCAACCATCCGCTGTGCGTGATCGCCTGGCCGGATCATCCGCTTGCGCGCCAGCGCAGGCGCGCCACGCTCAAGGATGTGGCGCGCTACCCGGTGGCGCTGATGGCGCCAGGGTTCGGCCTGCGCCAGCTGATCCAGATGGCGGAGCTGTCCGAGAACATCGTGTTGACGCCGAGCTTCGTCGCCAACTCCATCGTGACGCTCAAGCGCTACGTGGAATGCCGGCTCGGGCTGACCTTCACCTCGGCGAATTCGGTGGTGAAGGAGGTCGCCCGCGGCGAGCTGGTCGCGCTGCGCACCAGCAATCCGATCTTCGAAGCCGCGCAGTCGCGCTTGCTCGTGCGGGCCAACCGGCCGCCAACCAGCGCGATGCGCGCGATACTCGCGCGCATCGAGGCGTCGGCCCTGTTCGACGGCGGCGGGCGGGCGCCCCGGGCTGGCGTCTAGTCCGGCGTCCAGGTCTTCAGGTCGGTCATCCTGGCTGGCGTGGCGGTCGATGCGGCGACGCCGCTGCCGTTGCCGCCCGATGGCGCCACTGCCGCGCTCGACGTGCCGGCCCCGGGCGAGGGGGCGGCGCCGGTTGTCGGTCCGCTGGTTGCCGGTCCGCTGTTTGCCGGTCCGCTCTTYGATGCGGTCGCGGCGCCATATCCGCTGACGCCGGCGCCGCCGTCCCGCTGCACGCGGATGCTGTTCTGCACCTCGGTCACGCCGAACACATGGTCGGTCAGGTCCTCGATATCGTATTTCTCGCTGCGGCTGCGCACGATCCCGCTCAGCGTGGCCACGCCTGCGGTCACCTCCACGCCGACCTGGCTGACATCCACGCCGCGCGCGTAGGCGAGCTGCTCGCAGATGGCTTCCCGGATGCGCTCGTCGCTGCGCTGGTAGCCCTTGGGGCCCATGCGCCGGGTCGGGGCCTGGCCTTCGCGCCGGGCTTCACGCTCATCGGAGCGGTCGCTGTCGTTGCCGAAGACTTCGCCCACCACCTCGCCTATGCGGCGGCCGAGGTTGTAGAGCGCGCCGTGCTCCTGCCCGCCGTCGCGGAAATCCTCGCGCGGGTCGTCGCGCTCGCCGCGATATCCGCGACGCGGATCGTCATGGTATGCGTCGCCATATTCGTCACGGGATGGCCGGCCATATGCATCGCCGCGCTTGCCGCCGGACTCGCCATACCCGCCGCCTGCCCCGCCGCTTGCCCCGCGGCCATATTCGCCGCCATACCCGCCGGCGTACTCGTCGCCACGCTGGTTGCCGTAGGCACCCCGGTACGGCATCGTGTACCCGTGGCCTTGCCGCTCGCCTTCCGGCGCGTTGCCATAGCCGCCGCGCTCGCCGCGCCCGCCGATATCGCTGAAGTAGCCGCGTGCGGCGTGCCGGCGCATGTCTTCATAAGGCCGGTCGACCTCGCGCAGCCACTCCTGGTCGCGGTTGCCGGATCCGTAGCTCTCGCCCAGCCGCCAGGCCTCCTCGTCGGCGCGGTCGTACTGGCCGTTGAGGCCATAGCGCAGGTCGCTGCGGTATTCGCCGCGGCGCTGGTCTGCCCGCTCGGACGGGTGGTCCGGATAGCTGTCGCGCCCGTATTCGCGCCCGTACTCCTGCCTTTGTTCGCGCCCGTAGCTGCGTTCGTCGCGGGCCGCTCCGCCGTCGCTCAGTTGTCCGGGCGCCAGGCGCTGGCGGCGGCGTTGCGCTTGCCAGTCGTCGGCATCGGATTCGGGCTGCCGTGCATCGCGGTCCGTGCCGCCCTGCTCGTAGCCGCGCCAGGCCTGGCCGCGGCGATAGCGTTCGTTGTAGCGGTCGTCCATGCTTGTCTCCTAGTGTCGGGTTGGCCATGGGCGCGCAAACGACGCGCGCCGCACGGGAACTCCAGAAGAGGCGCAAGAAACGTACCGCCGCCGCGTGGGTGCGGGGCAGGCCACAGGCGCGGGCTGCGGGCGCGCGCGCAAGGCGCGCGAGTGCCTGTACCGGCGGGGGAGATTGGAAGCATTGGCGGGTGCTTGTGTAAATCCTGCGCGATGGCGTGCGCGGATTCGGGCGGGCGATGTGCCTGCCCGGACACCCGGCCGATCGTCAGTGCTGCGATTCGACCTGGCGCTCGGCTTGCCGGCCGCGGCGCACGCTATGGTCGTGCAAGGTGGCTTTCATGCGCAGCAGCGAGGCCGTGAGCGCGGTGCGCTCTTCGCTGCTGAACGGCGCCACCGAGACCGAATGCAGCGCTTTCAGTGCGCTGTAGACGCGGTCTACGCGGGGCAGGGCGGTGGCCGGGACGAAGGGCTGGCCGGCCGGGTCGAAGGCAATCCAGCCATCGGCCTGCAGCGCGCCGAGCATGGGTTCGGATTGCGTGACGGAAATCAGCATCAGCCCGAAATAGGGCGCATGGCGCACGAATTCTTCCTGGCGTATCGCGCGCAGCAGGATCCATCCTGGATAATCGAGACCGACTTCGGAAAGGGTCTGGTCGAGCGCACCCTGCCACTCACGCACGCTCTCCATCAAGGCAAGAAGCACGGACTCAGTCGGTTCTAGAGCCTTAGGCCGCATTGATTTGTCTCCTGTCTTTGGGCATTGCCGCAGACCAGCGCCGGTGCTTGGCCGGCCCGGGCGGCGCGGGAACGCGGCGCTCCTCCTCCCCCCGCGTTTCCTGCGGATGCGACATTAGCAGACAATGATGACAATGGCGCAATCGAGTGCCCGCGTGACGGGCCAAAAAAGGCACGACACTGCGCTTGGCGCACTAAACCAAGGGAAAATCCCAAGCCCGGGCTTGTGCCTGCGGGCTTCACCGCGCCGCGGCGCGGATGTGCCTTCGATCACGCGGGCGCTCAGATTTCGAGCACCAGGCCGGGATCGAACTTCGGATTCTCCAGCTTGCCCTCGCGCGCATAGCCGCGCGGGTTGCACACCACGCGGGTGGCGCCCACCCGATAGTCGAAGCTGTCATGGGTATGGCCATGCACCCACAGCGCGGGCTGCCATGCCTCGATCTCGCGGCTCAGGTCGGAGACAAAGCAGGCGTTGAGCGCGGAACCGGCGAACTGCGGGCTGATGCTCTGCGGGGATGGCGCGAAGTGCGTGATGACCACGGTCTTGCCATCGTGGCCGGCCGCGAAACGCTCGCGCAGCCAGGCCACCGATTCGCGGAACAGGGCCTGGGAAACCGCCGGCGTGAAGCGGTCCTCGAAATCCGGCGCGATACGGATGCGCGAAAAGTCCCGCATCAGCGTCTGGGCGTCGCGCAGCCCTTCCTCGCGCTGCTGTGCGGACGCGAACAGGCTGTAGTCGGACCACAGGGTGCAGCCGAGGAAGCGCACGCCGCCGTGATGCCACTCCGAGCGCTCCAGCACCCGCACGCGCGTGCCGGCCGCGCCTGCGCGCAGGGCGTCCATGGTGGTGGCGAGGTCGCCGCCGTAGAACTCGTGGTTGCCGGCCACGTACAGCGTGGGCACGGGGGCGGCGGCGGCCCAGGCCATGGCTTCCCTGGGGCGCCAGATATCACCGGCCAGCACCATCACATCGACATCCGGGGTGGGGTAGTCCATCGGATGGACGGATAGGTGCAGGTCCGATACCAGGCCAATCTTCACTGGGGTCTCCTTGGTGGCGTTTTTCTTGGGTGTCTCGCTGGGACGCATTATGCCGTTCCGGCGCTAGGTGCGACGGGGCAGGGCGAGCGCGCCTTCAGCAGATATTCGCGTTTTCCCTTATCGTGTCGGCTTGCCGCGGCCTTTGGCCGGTCCAGCGCTGAACCGCGGTCCATGTATCAGACATGGTGGGCGGATGGCGCGCGATGCGCGCGCGCCGCGTCCGAAGCGGTCACGGGCAGAGACAGTGTCGAATTTAGCGGATTCCAACCTCGCAGCGCGCGCAGCGGACGCGCGCATGACATCGATTGAGCGCCGCGGCATGGCCGCCATCCTGCTGGCGGTGTCGCTCGCCACGCTGGATACGGCGATCGCCAACACGGCGCTGCCGGCCATCGCGGCCGACCTGCACGCCACGCCGGCGGCCTCGGTCTGGATCATCAACGCCTACCAGCTCGCGATGGTGGCGACGCTGCTGCCGTTCGCGGCGCTGGGCGGCATCGTCGGGCACCGGCGCGTCTACCTGGGCGGGCTGGTCCTGTTCATCGGCGCCTCGGTGGTATGCGCGCTGGCGTGGTCGCTGCCCACGCTGGCGGCGGCGCGCCTGCTGCAGGGCGTGGGCGCGAGCGCCATCATGAGCGTGAACGCGGCGCTGATCAGCGCGATCTTCCCGCCGCACCGCCTCGGGCGCGGGGTGGGGCTGAACGCGCTGGTGGTGGGGGTGTCGTTCGCGGTGGGACCCACGGTGGCGTCGATCATCCTGTCGCTGGGGCCGTGGCCGTGGCTGTTCGCGGTGAACCTGCCGATCGGCCTGCTGGCGCTGTTCATCGCGTGGCCGTCGCTGCCGCACACCGCGCGCGGCAAGCACCGCTTCGACCGCGTGGCGGCGGGGCTCAACGTGGTCACCTTCGCGGCGCTGATCTTCGCGCTGGGCGAGGGGGCGCAGCGCGCGCCCGTGGGCCAGTCGCTGGCGGCGGTGGCGGTGTTCGCCGTGGCCTTCGTGCTGCTGTTGCGCCGCGAGCGCGGCCACCCCGCGCCGATGCTGCCGGTGGACCTGATGAAGCGGCCGATGTTCGCGCTGTCGACCATGACGGCGATCTGCTCGTTCGCGGCGCAGGGGCTGGCCTTTGTCTCGCTGCCGTTCTTCTTCGAGAGCGTGCTGGGCCGCAGCCCGATCGAAACCGGATTCCTGATGACGCCGTGGTCCGCCGTGGTGGCGCTGATGGCGCCGCTTGCCGGGCGCTTGTCGGACCGCTATCCGCCGGGTCTGCTCGGCGGCGTGGGGCTGGCGGTGATGAGCGCGGGCATGGCGTCGCTGGCCTTGATGCCGGCGCATCCGAGCGCGCTCGATATCGGCATCCGCATGGCGATCTGCGGCGCGGGCTTCGGCTTCTTCCAGTCGCCCAACCTCAAGGCGCTGATGYCGAGCGCGCCGCGCGAGCGCGCTGGCGGCGCCAGCGGCGTGATCGCCACCGCGCGCCTGCTGGGCCAGGCCACCGGCGCGGCGCTGGTGGCGCTGAGCTTCGGCATTGCCGGGCGCCACGGCCCCACGCTGGCGCTGGGGCTGGGCGCGGGCTTCGCTGGCGTAGCGAGCATTGCCAGCGGCCTGCGGCTGATCACGCGCGATCCCGGCACGGCGAAGGCGTAGCCGGCCCGCGGGCCGGCCGCCGCAGTCTGCTCAGAACCCGACGGGTGCGTGCGGCACGTAGGGCGCTTCGAGCGCCTTGATCTCGTCGGCGGTGAGGCCGAGCGACAATGCGGCCACCGCATCTTCCAGATGGTGCGGCCTGGATGCGCCGACGATGGGCGAGGTGATGCCCGGTTTCTGCAGCACCCACGCCAGCGCCACCTGGGCGGCGGGCACGCCGCGCGCCTGCGCGATGGCATGCACCTGCTCCACCACGGCACGGTCCGAGTCCTCGGCGCCGTGGTAGAGCGTATTGCCGAATTCGTCGCTCGCTTCGCGCGCGCTGCCGGCCTGCCAGGGGCGCGTCAGGCGGCCGCGCGCCAGCGGGCTCCACGGCATCACCGCGATCCCCTCGGCCGCGCACAGCGGCAGCATCTCGCGTTCTTCTTCCCGGTTGAGCAGGTTGACATGGTTCTGCATGCTGACGAACTGCGTCCAGCCGTGCAGGCGCGAAGTGTAGATGGCGCGCGAGAACCGCCAGGCGAACATCGATGACGCGCCGATATAGCGGACCTTGCCGGCCTTGACCACGTCGTGCAGCGCTTCCAGCGTTTCCTCGATCGGCGTGTTCGGGTCCCAGCGGTGGATCTGGTAGAGGTCGACGTAGTCGGTGCCAAGCCGGCGCAGGCTGTTGTCGATCTCGGCCAGGATGGCGCGGCGCGACAGGCCGGCGCCGTTGGGGCCGGCGCGCATGCGCCCTTGCACCTTGGTGGCGATCACCACGTCGTCGCGATGGGCGAAGTCCTTGAGCGCGCGGCCCACGATCTCTTCCGAGGTGCCGTCCGAGTAGACATTGGCGGTGTCGAAGAAGTTGATGCCGGCTTCCAGCGCCTGGCGGATCAGCGGGCGGCTGGCTTCCTCGCCCAGCGTCCACGGATGTTTGCCGCGCTCGGGCACGCCATAGGTCATGCAACCCAGGCAAAGCCGCGATACCTTCAGTCCTGTCGAGCCAAACCGCACGTAGTCCATCTTGCCACTCCTTGCCGTTGATCGATGCCATGGATGCCGGCCAGCCCGCGCGGCCGCCGACGCACCCCCGGATGGTATGCGAATCCCCGCATGCCTGCAGGCGGCCGCACGGCGCCCGGGCGATGGCGTCCCCCGGCGCTTTTTCCTCGCGCCGTTGCGGCGTTCCATGGCGTCGTGCATCCGGGCGCATGCCGCGAGAGTAGAATCTCGCCACATTTTTCCGCCCGGCGGAACAACGGATGCACGGAAGACGGGACACAGGGATGGGGAACATGACTCAGGGCAACGCTGGCGCCGGGACGGCCGGCATGGGCGCGGGCGCCGCGCACACCGCGGACATGGCGCACGCCGCGCGCAGCGAGCGGGAACAGGATGCCTATGCACGCAAGGCGGTCATCGCCTCGGCGGTCGGCTACGCGCTGGATGGCTTCGACCTGCTGATCCTCGGCTTCATCCTCAGCGCGGTCTCCGCCGGGCTGGGGCTGACCAGCACCCAGGCGGGCTCGCTGGTGACCTGGACCCTGGTGGGCGCGGTCGCCGGCGGCATCTTCTTCGGCATCCTGAGCGACTATGTGGGGCGGGTGAAGGTGCTGACCTGGACCATCCTGCTGTTCGCCGCCTTCACCGGCCTGTGCGCGCTGGCCCAGGGCTACTGGGACCTGCTGGCCTACCGCACCATCGCCGGCTTCGGCCTGGGCGGCGAGTTCGGCATCGGCATGGCGCTGGCCACCGAAGCCTGCCGGCCTGGCCAGCGGGCGCGTGTCTCTTCCTATGTCGGGCTGGGGTGGCAGGCGGGCGTGCTGGCCGCGGCGCTGCTCACCCCGGTGCTGCTGCCGCATATCGGCTGGCGCGGCATGTTTGCCGTGGGCGTGCTGCCGGCGCTGGCATCCTTCGTGGTGCGGCGCTTTATCGGCGAGCCCGAGGTCTTCGTGCAGGGCAGCAAGGCGCCGCGCAAAGGCAACCCCCTCAAGATGCTGGTGGCCGATGCCGCCACGGCGCGCGCCAGCCTCGGCGTGGTGATCCTGTGCTCGGTGCAGAACTTCGGCTACTACGGGCTGATGATCTGGATGCCGACCTACCTCTCCAGGCAGTTCAACTACTCGCTGACCAAGTCGGCGCTGTGGACGTCGGTGACCATCGTCGGCATGGCGATCGGCATCTGGGTCTTCGGCCAGCTTGCCGACCGCATCGGCCGCCGGCCTACCTTCCTGATCTACCAGGCCGGGTCGGTGGTCATGGTGCTGGTCTACTCGCAACTGGTCTCGCCGTACGCGCTGCTGTTTGGCGGGGCGGTGATGGGGCTGTTCGTCAACGGCATGATCGGCGGCTACGGGGCGCTGATCTCCGAGCTTTACCCGACACAGGCGCGGGCGACCGCCCAGAACGTGCTGTTCAATATCGGGCGTGGCGTGGGCGGCTTCGGCCCGCTGGCGGTGGGAGCGCTGGCGGCCAGCTATTCGTTCGATACCGCAATCGCCGTGCTGGCTTCGATCTATGTGCTGGATATCGTCGCCACGCTGTTCCTGATTCCCGAGCGCAAGGGCGCGGTGCTGGCGTGAAGGGCCGGGGCGCGGCGCGCGTGCAATGCCTTGTCCGCCGCATCCCTGGTCTATACTTGTCAGCATGCTAACAATTTGGTGAGTGGAATGTCTGCAACGAAACGCCAAGCGCCGCGCCCGGCAGCCCAGGCCGAGGCACCGGCCTCACCCGACGCCGATCCGGCCAAGGAGCTCCTGTGGGCACGCCCTGGCTTCCTGGTGCGCCGCCTGCACCAGATCCATGTGGCGATGTTTTTCGAGGAGTGCAAGTCGGCGAGCATCACGCCGGTGCAGTACGCCATCCTGACGGTATTGTCCGTGCTGCCCGGACTGGACCAGACCGCGCTCGGCCAGGAAGTGGGGTTCGACCGCACCACCACCGCCGATGTCGTGCGCCGGCTGGAAGAGCGCGGCCTGCTCGAGCGCAAGGACAATCCGGCCGACCGGCGTACCCGCCACGTGCACCTGACCAAGGAAGGGCAGGCCGTGGTGGCGTCGCTGCGCGCGGACATGGAGCGCGCGCAGGAGCGCATGCTGGCGCCGCTGCGCCCGGCGCAGCGCAAGGTGTTCATGGAGTTGCTGTCCACGCTGGTGGAAGCCAACAACGACTACAGCCGCACGGTGCTGCGCATCTTGTGATGCGCGGCCCGGCGGCCGCGGCTTCGTTGCCGGCCCGGGCAGGGTGGTCTAGACCGGGTACACCAGGTCGTTGGCGATGATGGTGGTGTCGTAGATGACCTGGCGTTCGGCCAGCAGCAGCCCGTCGCCGGCGCGGGCGAAGCGGTCGTGGTAGCTGCCCGCCATGTGGATGGTGGTGGCGCCTTCGACCAGCGTCTGCAGCAACAGGAAGCTGGCCTGGGCGTGGATCGAGCCATCGGCGCTTTCGTCGGTGACGCGTGTATTGGTGACCAGGTGCAGCATATAGCGCGGGGCGAACATCTGGGTGCGGGAGATGGCCACTGCGCGGTCGTGCATCATGCGCCGGCCTTCGGCGTAGACCAGGCCGACCGGCATGTCGAGTTCCGCGTTCTCCCTCGAGGTGACGCGGTAGATGCAGTCCTCGGTGAAGAAGTCCGGCCACGACTCCACCAGGCCGGCGTCGAGCACGGCGCAGTATTCGGCGTGGAAGGCTTCGACCTCCATGCGCAGGGGCAGGGCGCGCGCGGCGGGCAGCGTGCGGGGGCGGTAGAGCGTATGCGTCGTCGGTGTCATGGTGCTCAGAATCCCATCACGCTGCGGTAGTACTGGTACATGGCGCGGATCGCGGATTCCGAGATCAGCGAGTTGGCGGTGCCCACGTGGCCCGGGTCCAGCTTGAGCACGTTGACGTCGCTGCTGGAGCGGCGCACGCCTTCCTGCACGAACTTCATCGCCTCGTTGTCCTCCAGCCCCAGGAAGCCGGCCGGGCCCATCAGGTTGCCCTGGCGCAGGCGGTGGCGGGTCATTTCCTCGGTGTCGTCCTCATAGCCGAACATGGTCCACAGCATCAGCATGCTGTCCGGGCCGTTGGGCACGATCTGGCGCACGCCCAGCGTGTTCATCTCGCGTTGCACGACCAGGTTGGGCCAGATGGTCTGCATCGTCACCGACCACGGCGAATCGAACTCCTTCACGTACTCCAGGAAGCGGTCGTCCTGCAGGCGCATGCCTTCGTGGAAGGAGCGCATTTCCTTCTTGTTCTCCTCGCTCACCGCGGCGTACTTGTCTTCCTTCTTGGCCGAGGCCATGGTGCCGTGGCGGCCGTGCACCGGATCCGCGATCATGGCCGACTCGTTGCCGGCCACCAGCAGGCCGAACACCACCAGGAAGGAGTGCAGCAACGTGGCGTGGTACGGGTCCTTCAGGTTCTCGTGGTACATCTTCCAGTTGCACGGCAGCTCGTTCTTGTAATACCCGAGTATCTTGAGCGGCTTGCCGTTGAAGACCACGTCGAAGTCCTTGCGGATCTCCGGCGTGAGGTATTCCTCGATGCTCTCCATGTCGCTGGCGTACGAGGCGAAGATCACGCCGTTGCGCGTGGTCACGTTGAGCTTGACCAGGCCGTGGTCCTCGTTGCSGAAATCCTTGGGCATGCCGCCGGCGCGGTTCACGCCGCGCTTGAACGGCACGCCCTGCAGGTTGCCCTTGAGATCGTAGGACCACTGGTGGTACGGGCAGACGAATTCCTTGGCGTTGCCCTGGCCATGGCGGCAGAATTCCGCGCCGCGGTGGGCGCAGCGGTTCTCGAAGACATTGATCGAGCCATCCTCGGCGCGCGCCACCACCACCGGCGTTGGCCCCACGTAGGAGCGCTTGAAGTCGCCCGCGGCGGGGATCTCGGCTTCCAGGGCGACGAAGTTCCACGAACGGCCGCGGAAGATCTTCTCCAGTTCGCGGTCGTACACGGCGTTGCTGGTGTACACCCAGTCCGGGATGAAGTGCAGGGCGTCGTCGGGCCATCGGCAGGCGGCCAGTTCGGCATCCTTGGCGCGCGGCGTGCGGTTGATGACCGCATGGGTCTGGTACATGTCTGTTCCTCGTTCAGGATGGGGTTTGGCACGCAGGCGCGGCGGTGGCTTCGCGCACCGCCTGCTTCAGGGGCAGGGTGGTGTCGCAGAGCCGCGCGATATCGCAGGCGGCGCGCGTATCGATCAGGCTGCGCAATTGCCTCAGGTCGCCGCCCGCGTTGACGGCGATGGCATGGCGCAGTCGCGCGCCATCCATGCCAAGCAGCAAGAATTTGTCGTGCTCCGCCGAGGTGCTGCCGCGCAGGGTGTAGTGCAGGTCCGGTGCGAAGGCGCCCAGCATCTGGATATTGCAGCCGAGCTGGTCGGTCCAGAACCAGGGCACGGCGGGCGGCGCGGTGTCCACGCCGAGCATGGCCGCCGCCGCGATGCGGGCCTGCTCGTTGGCGTTCTGCCACGACTCCAGCCGCATCTCCTGGCCGAACAGCGGCTGGTACTGGCTGGCGCAGTCGCCGGCGGCGAACACGCCATGCGCGCTGGTGCGGCACCGGGCGTCGACCCGGATRCCGCCGTTGGTGGCGTGGAGCGCCAGGCCGGCGGCCTGCGCCAGGGCAACTTCGGGCTGCAGGCCGATGGCCACCACCGCCAGCGGTGCCTGCAGGGCGCTGCCGTCCGCCAGCGCCACGCTGACCTGCTGCGCGCCGGTCTGCACCGAGGCGATCGCGCTGCCGAGGCGCAGGTCGATGCCCAAGGCGCGGGCGCGCTCCGCCAGCCAGGCAGAGAACACTGCCGGCACCGCGCGCTGCAGCAGCAGCGCAGCGGCTTCGATCACCGTGACCTGCAGGCCCAGGGCGCGCGCGGTGGAGGCCGTCTCCAGCCCCAGGAAGCCGCCGCCGATCACCAGCAGGCGGCCGCCGGCATGGGCCGCGGCACGCATGGCCGTGCGCAGGCCGCGCGCATCGCCGAGCGAGCGCAGGTAGTGCACGCGCGGCGTGCCTTCGGGCAGGGCGGGCAGGGTGCGGGCGCGCCCGCCGGTGGCCAGCAGGCAGCGGCTGAAGCGGATCGATCCGCCGTCGGCGAGGTGGGCGGTGCCGGTGGCGGGATCGAGCGCGGCAATCGTGGTGCCCAGGCGCAGGTCGATGCCCTGCTCGGCGTAGAAGCCCGCGGCATGCACGCCGATGCGGGCGTCCTGCTCCTCGTCCGCCAGCACGGCTTTCGACAGCGGCGGCCGCTCATAGGGTGCGTGCGCCTCGCCGCCGGCCATGACGATGCCGCCGGCATGGCCCAGCGCGCGCAGCGCGGCAGCCGCGGTGGCGCCAGCCTGGCCGGCGCCGATGATGAGGATGGGGGCGTCGTGTGACATGGCCGCGGGCCTCAGGCTGCCACCAGGACATCGACCATCACGTCGGCGCCTTCGATCCTGACCGGGTAGACGCGGATCGGCTGCGTGGCGGGCGCGCACATGGCCTGGCCGGTGCGGATATCGAAGCGGGCCTGGTGCAGCGGGCATTCGATGCAGCCGTCTTCCAGGTAGCCGTCGGACAGCAGGGCGTACTGGTGGGTGCAGACGTTGTCGGTGACGAAGAACTCGCCTTCGCTGCGGTAGAGGGCCAACTGGGCGTCGCCGAGCGTGAGCGGCATCACTTCGTCGTCCTGAAGCTGGCCGGTGGTGGCAATCTTGGTCCAAGCCATGATGCATCTCCTTTGTTCAGTACACTGAGTATTTATATTCAGTGTACTGATTTAAATTGGCAACTGAATCAGCGTAAACCCTTGGCTAGCCCTCGGGCGTGCCGGCGGAGGCGGAAGCGGCATGGAACGGCGTGTTGCCGCCTGGCGCGCGCGGCCGCGCGGCAGCCGCGCGCCGTGCGAACAAGGCCTGCACTTCGCCCATCACGCCGCGCCGGAAGGTCAGCACGCACACCACGAAGATCAGCCCGGTGACCATGCTGACCGATTCGCCGAGCGTGTTGAACCAGTCCACGCCTGTCAGCGCGGCCAGGCCGCTGCCGAAGTCGCCCAGCTTGTTCTCCACCGCGACGATCACCAGCGCGCCAAGCACCGGCCCGGACAAAGTGCCCATGCCGCCGACCAGCGTCATCAGGATGACCGAGCCCGACATGGCCCAGTGCACATCGGTCAGGGTGGCAAAGCCGAGCACCAGCGTCTTGAGCGCGCCGGCCAGTCCGGCCAGCGCCGACGACAGCACGAAGGCCAGCAGCTTGACGCGGTCGGTGTCGTAGCCAAGCGAGATGGCGCGCGGCTCGTTTTCCTTGATGGCGCGCAGCACCTGCCCGAACGGCGAGTTGACCACGCGCGCGATCAGGGCCAGCGCGGCTACCGTGACGGCCGCCGCCACGTAGTACATGGAAAGGTCGTTGTCGAGCGGCAGCAGGCCGAACAGGCGGCCGCGTGGCACGCCTTGCAGGCCGTCCTCGCCGCCGGTGACCGGCGCCTGCAGGCAGAAGAAGTAGAACATCTGCGCCAGCGCCAGCGTGATCATGGCGAAGTAGATGCCCTGGCGCCGGATCGCCAGCGCGCCGAAGGCCAGGCCGAGCAGCGCGCCGAACGCGGTGCCGGCCAGCAGGCCCAGCTCCGGCGTGACCTGCAGCGATTTCATGAGGTAGCCGCAGGCATAAGCCGCGCCGCCGAAGAAGGCGGCGTGGCCGAACGACAGCAGGCCGGTGAAGCCCAGCAGCAGGTTGAAGGCGCAGGCAAACAGCGCGAAGCACATCAGCTTCATCGCCAGTACGGGGTAGGCGCCGAGGAAGGGCGCCAGCGCCACGGCCGCCAGCAGCGCGGCCAGGACCAGTCTTGCGCGTGAATCGTTGCTCATCATTTTTCCTTTCCGAACAGGCCGGCGGGGCGCACCATCAGCACGCACACCATGGCGACGAAGACGACGGTGGCCGAAGCCTCCGGATAGAACACCTTGGCCAGCCCTTCGAGCACGCCCAGGCCCAGGCCGGTGAAGATCGAGCCGAGGATCGAGCCCATRCCGCCGATCACCACGACGGCAAAGACCGTGATGATCAGGTTCTGCCCCATCAGCGGCGACACCTGCATCACCGGTGCCGCCAGCACGCCGGCAAAGGCGGCCAGCCCCACGCCGAAGGCGTAGGTCAGCGTCACCAGCAAGGGCACGTTGATGCCGAATGCCTCCACCATGCGCGGGTTTTCGGTGCCGGCGCGCAGGTAGGCGCCCAGGCGTGTCTTCTCGATCACGAACCAGGTGGCGAAGCACACCGCCAGCGAGGCCAGCACCACCCAGGCGCGGTAGTTGGGCAACACCATGAAGCCGAGGTCGCTGGCGCCGCCGAGCGCGTCCGGCGTGGCGTACGACAGGCCGGACACGCCGTAGCCGGAGCGCACCAGTCCCTCGATCAGCAGCGCGATGCCCAGCGTGAGCAGCAGGCCGTAGAGGTGGTCGAAGCGATAGAGCCGGCGCAGCATGGTGCGTTCCAGCGCCACGCCGAGCGCGCCGGTGACGAGCGGGGCGAGCAGCAGCATCAGCCAGTAGTTCAGCCCGAGGTATTGCAGCCCGGCCCAGGCCAGCATCGCGCCCAGCATGAACAGGGCGCCGTGGGCGAAGTTGATGACGTTGAGCAGGCCGAAGATCACGGCCAGGCCCAGGCTGAGGATGGCGTAGAACGAGCCGTTGACGAGGCCGAGCAGCAACTGGCTCAGCAGCGCGGGCATGGGAATGCCAAGTAATTCCATAAGGGGTCTTCCTGGGGAGCTTGTATCGGGGAGGGCGAGGCGGCGCGCGGGCGCCGCCGCCGTTGAAGCGGGCCGCCTTACACGCCGAGCAGGGCGTTGAGCGTGGGCATCTTGCGTTCGAGCGCCGCGGCATCGAAGGACTCCACCATGCGCCCGTGCTCCATCACGTAGAAGCGGTCCGCGAGCGGCGCCGCGAAGCGGAAGTTCTGCTCCACCATCACGATGGTGTAGCCGCGCTTCCTGAGCGTGGTGATCATCCGCGCCAGCGTCTGCACGATGACCGGCGCAAGGCCTTCCGAGATCTCGTCGAGCAGCAGCACGCTGGCGCGCGTGCGCAGGATGCGGGCCACCGCCAGCATCTGCTGCTCGCCGCCGGACATGCGCGTGCCCTGGCTCTTGCGGCGCTCCCACAGGTTGGGGAACATGGCGTAGATCTCGTCCAGCGGCATCGGCTCGCGGCCGCCGGCCGCGCCGGTCTCCTTGAAAACGGGCGGCAGCAGCAGGTTCTCCTCGCAAGACAGGCTGGAGAAGATGGCGCGCTCCTCCGGGCAGTAGCCAAGGCCCAGCGGCGCGATACGGTGCGTCTTCATGCCGATGGTCTCGGTGCCGTTGACGCGCACCGAGCCTTTGCGCGCGCCGACCAGTCCCATGATGGCGCGCATGGTGGTGGTGCGCCCGGCGCCGTTGCGCCCCAGCACGGTGACCACCTCGCCCGGCTGGACGGTGAGGTCCACGCCGTGCAGGATGTGCGATTCACCGTACCAGGCGTGCAGGTCCTTGATGTCGAGGGCGGGGGTGGGGCGGCTCATTGCACCGTCTCCGCCGTCGTGCCCATGTAGGCCTCCATCACCTGCGGGTTGCGCGTCATTTCGTCGTACGAGCCTTCGGCCAGGATGGCGCCACGCTGGAGCACCGTGATGCGGTCCGCGATGGAGGACACCACGTTCATATTGTGCTCGACCATCAGCACCGTGCGTCCGGCGGACACCTGCTTGATCAGGGCGGTCACGGTTTCCACGTCTTCGTGGCCCATGCCCTGGGTGGGCTCGTCGAGGAGCATGAGTTCGGGGTCCATGGCCAGGGTGGTGGCGATCTCCAGCGCGCGCTTGCGGCCGTAGGCCAGCTCGGCGGTGGGCAGGGCGGCGAAGCTCTCCAGGCCGACCGCGCGCAGCAGGGCCAGCGCGCGCTCGTTGAGTTCGTCCAGCGCGCGCTTGCTCTTCCAGAAGTGGTAGGTCGTGCCCAGCTTGCGCTGCAAGGCCACGCGCACGTTCTCCATCACCGTGAGCTGCGCAAACACCGCGGAGATCTGGAACGAGCGGATCACGCCCTGGCGGGCAACCTGCGCCGGCCGCTCGCGCGTGATGTCCGCGCCGTTGAACAGGATCGCGCCGGCGGACGGCGCATGGAACTTGGTCAGCAGGTTGAAGCAGGTGGTCTTGCCGGCGCCATTSGGMCCGATCAGGGCATGGATGGCGCCGCGCCGCACGCGCAGGTTCACCTGGCTGACCGCGGTGAAGCCCTTGAACTCCTTGGTCAGCCCGCGCGTTTCCAGGATCACGTCGGACTGGCTCATGCAGGATCCTTGCTCTTGTCGTTGCGTGCCTCCATGCCCTTCTTCAACAGCGGGCACTCGCTTGCGGACAGCGGGCGGAAGGCCGAGTCGCCCGGGATGGTGCCGATGTACTTGACCAGGTCCCACGGGCCCTTGGATTCGGCCGGCGACTTGGCCTGCGCCAGGTACATGTCGTGCACCATGCGGCCGTCGGCGCGCACCTTGCCGCCATGCACGAAGTCGTCGTTGACGGCGAGCGCGCGCATCTTCTCCGCCACCGCCGGGCCGTCCACGGTCTTGGCTGCCTCGACCGCCTTCAGGTAGTGCAGCACGCCCGAGTAGACGCCGATCTGGCCGTGCGTGGGGTAGGCCTTGTGCTTGGCGTAGAAGCGCTCGACGAAGGCTTTCGACCTGGCGTCCAGGTCGGTCTTGAACGGGTCCACGTAGGTCAGCCCCTGCGCCACGCTGGGGCCGAGGCTCTTGAGGTCGGTGATGAAGGTGGACGGCGTGATCACGGTCTGCCCGCCCTTGATCAGGCCGAATTCGCCGGCCGCCTTGACGCCGTTGATCATGTCGTTGCCGGCGTTGGCCAGCACCACCACCTTGGCCTTGGAGGCGGAAGCCGCCACGATGGGGCTGCTGAAATCGCTGGCGTTGAGCGGGTGCTTGGTGCTGCCCACGTTCTTGCCGCCGCTGGCGTCCACCTCCTTGCGGAAGTCCGACTCCAGCGACTGTCCCAGCGCGTAGTCCACGGTGATGTAGTACCAGGTGCCCTTGCCCTGCTCGATCAGGCGCTTGACCAGCGGCGCCGACACCGAATACGTGTCCCAGCCCCAGTGGAAGCCGGTGGGCGAGCAGTTCTGGTTGGTCAGCGCCATGGCGCCGCCGGTGGAGACGATGTTGATCTTCTGCTTCTGCTTGGCGATCTCCTGCACCGCCAGCGCGGTGGAGGAATTGGGGAAATCGATCACCATGTCCACGCCGTCGGTGTCGAACCAGCGCCGCGCCAGCGACGAGGCGATGTCGGCCTTGTTCTGGTGGTCGCCCGACAACACCGTGACCGGCTTGCCAAGTGCCTTGCCGCCGAACTCGTCCACCGCCATCTGCGCGGCCAGCACCGAGCCGCGGCCGGAGAGGTCGGCGTAGGAGCCGGACATGTCGGTGATTACACCCACCTTGACGCCGTTGGCGTCGGCCCACGCGGCGGTGCTGCACAACAGCCCGACCAGGGCCGGCAGCAGGGCGGGAATCACGGTGAGGCGGGATGCTGCATGCAGAGACTTCATGGGCTTCATGGGGGCGCTCCAGACAGGTTTCAAGGGAAGGTGGGCATGCTGTCCCGCACCGTTTTCCTGCGCGGCCCGCGCTGCGGGCCTTGCCTTGGTGCATCGATCAGCATGCTGATTAATAATGCAGTGTACTGAGCAAATTCCGGGCCATGCGGCGCGGGTCGTGAATCGGTTTCGGGCCTTGGCCGCGCTTCAGGTATCCAGGTCGCGCCCGCGGGTTTCCGGCACGAACAGCATGCCGATCACGAAAGCCAGTGCCGCGATCGAGACCGGATACCACAGGCCGAAGTAGACATTGCCGCTGGATACATTCATCGCCGTCACCACGAAGGAGAGCATGCCGCCCACCCAGCCGGCGCCGAGGTGGAAGGGCAGCGACAACGAGGTGTAGCGGATGCGGGCCGGGAACAGTTCCACCATGAAGGCCGCCAGCGGCCCGTACACCATGGCGAGGAACAGGATGGGGATCAGCAGCAGCAGGAACAACATCGGCCGGTTGATGGCGGCCGGGTCGGCGCGCTCCGGCCAGCCGGCCGCCACCAGGGCCTGCTTGATGGCGGCCCTGTCGAAGTCCTGCAGGACCTGGCCTCCGACCCGCAGTTCGGGCGCCGGCCGAGCGTCGTCCTGCGTGAACTCGTAGCCCACGCCGAGATCGGTCAGGTAGCCCTTGACCTTGTCGCAGGCCGACACCGGCTCGGCGAACAGGCGGAAATGGCAGTCGCCGGCGCGCAGCTGCACGGCGTTGCGCTGCTGGAACTGCTCCAGCGCCGGGTTGGCATAGTGCGTCAGTCCCTTGAAGATGGGCTGGGTGCCCAGGGCGGCCAGCAGGCAGGCGGCCATCATGATGTGCTTGCGGCCGATCCGGTCCGACAGCCAGCCGAAGAACAGGTAGCAGGGCGTGGCGACCACCAGCGCGATGCCGATCAGCATGTGTACCAGCTCCAGCGGCACATGCAGCGTCTTGTTGACGAAGAACATGGTGTAGAAATGCCCGGTGCCGAAGATGGCGCCAAGCCCGGCCGACACCACGAACAGCAACAGCACGTACTTCAGGTTCGCCCAGTTGGTGAAGCTGTCGAGGATGGGCGATTTCGAGGTGTTGTTGCCGGCCTTCATGCGCGCGAAGATCGGCGATTCGTGCAGCTTGCCGCGGATGTAGACCGACACCACCAGCATGACGAAGGACACCAGGAAGGGCAGGCGCCACCCCCATTCGCGGAACTGCGCCTCGCTCAGGAAGGTCTTGAGCAGGTACACCACCAGCAGCGAAGAGAGCAGGCCGAGCGTGGCCGTGGTCTGCAGCGAGCTGGTGTAGAGCCCGCGCTTTTCCATCGGCGAGTGCTCCGCCACGTAGGTGACCGCGCCACCCACCTCGCCGCCCAGTGCCAGGCCCTGCAGCAGCCGCAGGGACACCAGCAGGATGGTGGCGGTGATGCCGATGTGCCCGTAGGTGGGCAGCAGGCCCACGCCGACCGTGGCAATGCCCATCAGCAGGATGGTGACCAGGAAGGTGTACTTGCGCCCGATCAGGTCGCCCAGGCGGCCGAACAGCAGGGCGCCCACGGGTCGCACCAGGAAGCCCGCGCCGAAGGTGGCCAGGCTGGCGAGGAAGGCAGCGGTCTCGTTGCCGGGCGGGAAGAACAGTGCGCCGAAATAGACCGCGAGCGCGGCGTAGATGTAGAAGTCGTACCACTCCATCAAGGCCCCGAAGGAGGACGCAAGGATCACCTTGCGCTCCTCCCGGGTCATGCCTTGCGTGCGCGCGGCGGTGCCGTCGCTGGTGAGGCTTGCTGTCATGGTCGTACTCTCCGGGGGCGTCGCAGCCGTGCTGTCGTGCTTTGCTCTACACTGTCAGCATGCTGATTAATTTCGATCAGTGTACTGATCAGAATTTGTGAGTGTTATGAGGGTTAACCCCTCGCCGTCACGGTCTGGACATTCGATATCGCGGTTGCTATGCTAAAAATACTCAGCATACTGATCAATTAAGCGGAAAGCCCGTGAAAGACGCCTTCGCTGCGATGTCACAGGCCTTGCGCATGCCCGCCCCCACCACCCTCAGGAGCCGTCCCAGCATGACGAGAATCCGCAAGATCGCCCTCGAAGAACACTTCATGACGCCGGATTTCCAGGCCTATTCGAAGGGCTATCTCCAGCATATCGATGCCGCAGTCATGGCCGACCTTGCCAGGCGCCTGGCCGATTTCGACGATATCCGCATCGGCGAGATGGACCGCGCCGGCATCGATATCACCGTGCTTTCGCAGACCGGCCCGGGCGTGCAGGCCGAAGCCGACCACGCCGCCGCGGTGCGCCGCGCGCAAGAGAGCAACGATTTCCTGGCGGCGCAGATCGCGCGCCATCCCACCCGTTTCGCCGGCTTCGCCGCGCTGCCCATGCACGATCCGCGCAAGGCCGCGCAAGAGCTGGAACGCGCGGTCACGCAGCTCGGCTTCAAGGGCTCGCTGGTCAACGGCCACACGCAGGGGGTCTACTACGACGACCCCGCCTACGACGCCTTCTGGGAACGCATGCAGGCGCTCGACGTACCCATGTACCTCCACCCCACCGATGCCTACGTGGCGCCGCACGTGTACTCGGGCCATCCCGAGATGGCCGGTGCGTCCTGGGGCTGGGGCGTGGAAACCGCGGGCCATGCGCTGCGCCTGCTGTTCGGCGGCGTGTTCGACCGCTTCCCGCGCCTGAAGATCATCCTCGGCCACATGGGCGAGGGTCTGCCGTACCAGCGCTGGCGCTTCGACAGCCGCTTCGCCGTCTACTCGCACGGCATCAGGCTGGCGCGCGCGCCTTCCGAATACATCGGCAGCAATATCGTCATCACCACTTCCGGCGTGTGCTCGCCGGCCGCGCTGGCCGGCGCCATCGGCGAGATGGGCGCCGACGCCGTGCTGTTCTCGGTCGACTATCCCTACGAATCCACCGCCATCGCAGCCGATTTCATCGAGCAGGCACCGATGGACGAAGCGACCCGCCGGCTGGTCTGCCACGGCAACGCCGAGCGCCTGCTCAAGCTTTGAACACCGACTTCCCTTCCTTTTCATAACGGAGCGCCCCCGTGCAAAAGACTTTCCGGATCGGCCAGATCGTGCCGAGTTCCAACACCACGATGGAAACCGAGATCCCCGCCATGCTGACCGCGCGCCAGCTGGTGCGGCCCGAGCGGTTCACGTTTCACTCCAGCCGCATGCGCATGAAGAAGGTGGTCAAGGAGGAGCTGGCGGCGATGGATGCCGAGTCCGACCGCTGCGCGGTCGAGCTCAGCGATGCGCGCGTCGATGTGCTGGGCTATGCCTGCCTGGTGGCGATCATGGCGATGGGACACGGCTATCACCGCGTCTCGGAGAAGCGCCTGCAGGCCCATACCGCGGCCAACGGCGCCGATGCCCCGGTGATCACCAGCGCCGGCGCGCTGGTCGATGCGCTCAAGGTGATCGGCGCGAAGCGCATCGCGCTGGTGGCGCCGTACATGAAGCCGCTCACGGAACTGGTGGTGGACTACATCCGCAACGAAGGCTACGAGGTGGTGGACTGGCGCGCGCTGGAAATTCCCGACAACCTCGAAGTGGGCCGCCATGATCCCGCGAAGCTGCCGGGCATCGTCGCGCAGATGAACACGAAGGACGTGGATGCCATCGTGCTGTCCGCCTGCGTGCAGATGCCGTCGCTGCCGGCCGTGGCCAGGGTGGAAGCCATGACCGGCAAGCCGGTGATCACCGCCGCCATTGCCACCACCTACGCCATGCTCAGGTCGCTCGACCTGGAGCCGGTGGTGCCCGGCGCGGGCGCGCTGCTGTCCGGCGCGTATTGAGCGCGGGCACAGGGAGCCAAGCGATGACCAATCTTGTCTGCGGCGGCAATGTCCAAGCCAATGGCATCCGCCAGCACTACCTGCGCTACGGTGGCAGCGACGGCGCGCGCGCACGGCGCGACCCGGTGATCGTGGTGCCGGGCATCACCAGCCCGGCCATCACCTGGGGCTTTGTCGGCGAGCGCCTGGGCGAACAGTTCGATACCTACGCCCTCGACGTGCGCGGCCGCGGCCTGTCGTCCGCGGGCGATACGCTCGACTACAGCCTCGATGCGCAGGCGGCCGACCTGCTGGCCTTTGCCGAAGCACTCGGTTTGCAGCGCTACAGCGTGCTGGGCCACTCCATGGGCGCGCGCATCGGCATCCGCGCCGCGCGCAGCCGGCCGGCTGCGCTGGCGCGCCTGGTGATGGTGGACCCGCCGGTGTCCGGCCCGGGCCGCCGCGAGTATCCCGCGCAACTGGCCTGGTACGTGGATTCGATGGCGGTGGCGCGCCACGGCGTGGATGCGCACACCATGCGTCGCTTCTGCCCCACCTGGACCGAAGCGCAGCTCGCGCTGCGCGCCGAATGGCTGCACACCTGCGACGAGCGCGCGGTGCTCGCCAGCTTCCAGGGCTTCCATATCGACGATATCCACGCCGATGTGCCGCGCATCGCGGTCCCGACGCTGCTGATGACGGCGGGGCGCGGCGACGTGGTCCGCCCGGGCGATATCGCGGAGCTGCGCGCGCTGCTGCCGGCGCTGCAGACCAGCCATGTGCCCGGCGCAGGCCACATGATCCCGTGGGACGACGAGGAAGGCTTCTACGGCGCACTCGGCGATTTCCTTGGCGCCGGGCTTGGCTCCCCAAGCGCTGCCGCAGCCTGAGCCGCCCCCAACCGCAGAGAACGAACATGCCAGTCAGCGATCACGCCCTTATCCAGGCCTGGAAACAGGTCCTCACGCTGTCCCGCCTCGAAGCCGGGCAGACCGTCACCATCCTCACCAGCGCGGCCACGCATCCGCAAACGCTGTCGTGCGCGCTGGTCGCCACGCAGGCCATGGGCGCCATCGTCAACCGGCTCGACCTGCCGCCGGTCAACGGCGACAAGGCCCTGAGCCGCGATCCGCTGGCTTACCTTGGCACCACGGCGCTCACCGGCAACCGCGCCGCCATCGCCGCGCTCAAGGAGAGCGACCTGGTGCTGGACCTGATGACGCTGCTGTTCTCGCCCGAGCAGCACGACATCCTCAAGACCGGCACCAAGATACTGCTGGCCGTGGAGCCGCCCGAAGTGCTGGTGCGCATGGTGCCCACCGAGGCCGACCGCGAGCGCGTGGCCAGCGCCAACGCGCGCCTGTCGCGCGCGAGGGAGATGCATGTGACCTCCGCCGCCGGCACCGATCTGCGCTGCCCGCTCGGTGAGTTCCCCGTCATCAGCGAGTATGGTTTCGTCGATGAGCCCGGGCGCTGGGACCACTGGCCCAGCGGCTTCGTGCTGACCTGGCCCGACGAAGGCGGCGCCAGCGGCCGCATCGTGCTCGACCGCGGCGACATCCTGCTGCCGCAGAAGGGCTATGTGGCGGACCGCGTGGAGCTGACCGTGGAGAACGGCTTCGCCACGCGCATCGAGGGTGGCCTGGACGCCGAGCTGCTCAACGACTACATGGCCTCGTTCAACGATCCGCAGGCCTATGCCATCGCGCATATCGGCYGGGGCCTGCAGCCGCGCGCACGCTGGTCCACGCTCGGCCTGTATGACCGCGAGGCCTCCATCGGCATGGACGCGCGCGCCTACGAGGGCAATTTCCTGTTCTCGCTCGGCCCCAACAACGAAGCCGGCGGCAGCCGCACCACCGCCTGCCATATCGATATCCCGCTGCGCCATTGCACCGTGCGCCTGGACGGCGAGGAAGTGGTCAGGCAAGGCAAGGTATTGGACGGATGGACATCGCAATGACCGCAATGACTGTAATGACTGCAAGCACCACCGCGCACAGCGAACTCCCCACCTACGCGCGCCAGGGCTTCGGCACGCAACTGCCGTTGCAGGCGCCCGTGGGCCTGCTGATCGTCGACTTCGTCAACGGCTTTGCCGATCCGGCCGTGTTCGGCGGCGGCAACATCGCTGCGGCGATCGCCAATACGGTGCCGCTGCTGGCGGCGGCGCGCGCGCAGGGCTGGGCCGTGGCGCACAGCCGCATCGTCTTTGCCGACGACGACGGCGACCACAATATCTTCACGCTCAAGGTGCCCGGCATGCTCACGCTCAAGGAGCATGCGCCGGCCAGCGCCATCGTGCCGCAGCTCGCGCCGCGCGCGGGCGAGCTGGTGGTGCGCAAGACCGTGCCGTCCGCCTTCTTCGGCACCGGGCTGGCGGCGTGGCTGACGCAGCGCGGCGTGCGCACCTTGCTGGTGGCCGGCGCGGTGACCAGCGGCTGCGTGCGCGCCAGCGTGGTGGATGCCATGTCGCACGGCTTCCGTCCGCTGGTGGTGTCGGATTGCGTGGGCGACCGCGCCCTGCAGCCGCACGAGGCCAACCTGTTCGATATGGAGCAGAAGTACGCGGCAGTGATGCCGCGCGAACAGGCGCTGGCCGCACTGGCCGCGCTGTGAGCGGCGGCGGGATCGGCTGAAGTCCCGATTGACGCGTGCCGCACGCTTCGCCAATCTGGCGATAAGTTCAGTGCACTGAATATGTGCGCTGCGGGGCGTACGGAAATTGCTTTGGAGGCCTCCTTTGGAGGCCGCATCAGGCTTCTTCCGGTTTCCCGGCCTGGTCGCGATCCACGAACCCCACAAACAGCCCCGGCGGCCACCCAGGCGGCAATGCCGGACTGAATAATGTATGGACAAAGACGACATGGACAAGCAAGGAGCGCACGCCAGCCAGGGCGGCGGCGGTGATCACAGCGATCACGGCGATCACGGTGGCCGCGGCGGGCAAGGCGTCGGCGCGCGCGTGGCGCGCAAGGAAGATGCGCGCCACCTGCACGGCAAGGGCCGCTTCGTGGCCGATATCGCCATGCCGGGCCTGCAGGAAGTGGCCTTCCTGCGCAGCCCGATGGCGCATGCGCGCCTGCTCTCGGTGCGCAAGCCGCAGGGCATGGAGGCATCCGTGATCGTGCGCGAAGACATGCAGGGCGCGCGCGATATCGTGGCGGACTCTGCTTTCCCGTCGTACCAGCCCTCCGCGCAGCCGCCGCTGGCGGCCGGCAAGGTGCGCTTCGTCGGCGAGCCGGTGGCGATGGCCTTCGCGCCCACGCGCGCCGAGGCCGAGGACATCGCCGAGGCCATCGTCGCCGAGCTGGACGAACTGCCGGCGCTGACCGACGTGGAAGGCGCCCGCCAGGCCAGCGCCACCGCGCGCGTGCACGAACACTGGAAGGACAACCACTTCCTCACCCTCAGCGCCGACAAGAACTTCGACGCGCTGAGCCGCACCGCCACGGTGGTGGTCAGCCGCAAGATCGACCTGGCGCGCCAGTGCATGGTGCCGATGGAAGGCAAGGCCGTGCTGGCCTACTGGGACCACCAGTTCGACCAGCTCATCGTCTACAGCGCCACCCAGGTGCCGCACATGATCCGCACCGTGCTGAGCCATTGCCTCGGGCTCGAGCAGGAAAAGGTGCGCGTGATCTCGCCCGACGTGGGTGGCGCCTTCGGCTACAAGTGCGTGTTGCAGCAGGAAGAGCTGTGCATCGCCTGGCTGGCCATGACCTACCGCAAGCCCTTCCGCTTTATCGAGGACCGCCGCGAGCACCTGACCGCCGGCGCCAACTCGCGCGAGCACCACTACGAGGTGACCGCCTATGCCGATGCGCGCGGCCGCCTGCTGGCGCTGGACGCGAAGATCGCCATCGACGGCGGTGCCTACTCGGTATGGCCCTTCACCATCGGCCTCGAGCCCGGCCAGGCCATCGGCAACCTGCCCGGGCCCTATGCCTTCGACGGCTACCGCTGCATCACCGAGTGCGTCGCCACCAACAAGCCGGGCTTCGTGCCCTACCGCGGCGTGGCGCGCACCGGCGTGTGCTTTGCCATGGAGCTGCTGATGGATGCGCTGGCGCGCGAGGTCGGGCGCGAGCCGTGGGAGATCCGCTGCGAGAACCTGGTGCAGCCCGAGGCCATGCCCTACGTCAACGTCACCAACAAGCACTTCGACGGCGGCGACTACCCGGCCAGCGTGCGCAAGGCCGCGGAAATGATCGGCCTGGCGCGCGTGCGCGAGCGCCAGCGTGCCGGCCCTGACGGCGCGCGCTACCTGGGCGTGGGCTTCGGCACCTACACCGAGCAATCGGCGCACGGCACCTCGGTGTTCGCCGCCTGGGGCACGCCGGTGATTCCGGGCTTTGACTCCGCCACCGTGCGTATCACGCCCGATGGCGGCCTGGAAGTGCGCGTGGGCGTGCATTCGCACGGGCAGGGCATGGAGACCACCTTCGCCCAGATCGCGCACGAGATCCTCGGCATCGACGTGGCGCGGGTCAAGGTGGTGCACGGCGACACCGGCATCACGCCGTTTTCCACCGGCACCTACGCTTCGCGCTCGCTGGTGATGTCGGGCGGCGCGGTCTCGCGCGCCTGCAAGGCGCTGGTGCCGCGCCTGCTCAAGATCGGCGCGCACATGCTGCAGCAGCCCGAGCACGAGGCGGCGCTCGGCAGCGGGGCGGTGAAGGCCGGCGATGCGGCCGTGGCCATCGCCGAGATCGCCAATGCCTGGTACATCAACCCCCAGCGGCTGCCCGCGGATGTGGACCCCGCCGGGCTGGAAACCACCATGGGCTACAAGCCCGGGGTGGATACCGGCAGCTTCACCTACTCCACGCACGCCGCGCTGGTCGAGGTCGACATCGACTCCGGCCACGTGGAGATCCTGGACTACGTGGTGGTGGAAGACTGCGGCACCATGGTCAACCCGATGGTGGTGGAAGGGCAGACCTACGGCGGCGTGGCGCAGGGCATCGGCACCGCGATGTTCGAGGAGATGCGCTACGACGGCAACGGCCAGCCGCTGGCCTCCACGCTGGCCGACTACATGCTGCCCGGGCCCACCGAGATCCCGTCGATCCGCATCCATCATTTCGAGACGCCGTCGCCGCACACCGAGTTCGGCGCCAAGGGCATGGGCGAGGGCGGTGCCATCGCGCCGCCGGCCGCCATCTTCAACGCGGTCAACGATGCCCTTGGCCAGTTCGGCGTGGAGCTGCTGGAAACGCCGCTCACGCCGCGCAAGGTGCTCGAAGCGCTGGCGCGCGCGGAGCAGCAGGCGCCGCGCAGAACCGCGCCATCTCCGCAACCCGTGCCGGCGAGGGAGGCGGCCTGACCATGAAAGCAGCTGCATTCACCTATCACGCGGCCCCCACGCTGGCCGCCACCTGCGMCGAACTGGCGCAGCGCACCGACAACGCCAAGGTCATGGGCGGAGGCCAGTCGCTGGGCCCCATGCTCAACCTGCGCCTGACCCGGCCCGACACCATCTATGACCTGTCGAAGCTCGAAGAGCTGCGCACGGTCGGGCCGCAGGGCCAGCGTGTGCGTATCGGCGCGGCGGTCACGCACGCGCAGATCGAGGACGGCGTCTTCGCCGAGCTGCGCGGCGCCATGCTGCAGTCCGTGGCGCGCGGCATCGCCTACCGCGCCATCCGCAACCGCGGCACCATCGGCGGCAGCCTTGCCCATGCCGATCCCGCCGCCGACTGGGTGGTGGCGCTGACCGCGCTGGGCGCCGATATCGAGCTGGCCAGCGCGGCCGGCACACGCATGGTGCCGATGACGCAGTTCATGCTGGGCGCCTACACCACCGCGCTTGGCGAGGGCGAGGTCATCGCCGCCGTGCACGTGCCGCGCCAGGGCGATGGCGCGCGCTGGGGATACCACAAGCTGTGCCGCAAGACCGGCGAGTTCGCCGAAGCCAGCTGCGCCGCGTATTTCGATCCTTCCGCGCGCTTCGCCCGCATCGTGCTCGGCGCGCTCGACGGCGCGCCCGCGCTGCTGCCCGGGCTGGCGCGCGAGGTCGCCACGCGCGGTCCAGCCGCGCTGGACGCGCAGGCCATCGCTGCCGCCGTGGCCCAGGCCACGCCAGGCAAGGACGCGATCGACCGCAAGCTCTACTGCACCGCGGCGACGCGCTGCATCGAACAACTTTTCAACTGAGGGCCGCAGTGGAAACCATTGCACTGACCATCAACGGCCGCGCCGCCAGCGGTGCCTGCGCGCACCGTACCCACCTGGGCGACTTCCTGCGCGACGGCCAGGGCCTTACCGGCACCCACCTCGGCTGCGAGCACGGCGTGTGCGGCGCGTGCACCGTGCTGGTGGACGACAAGCCGGTGCGTTCCTGCATCACCTTCGCCGCCGGCTGCGCCGGCAGCAAGGTGGTGACCATCGAAGGCTATGACGAAGATCCCGTGATGCGCGAACTGCGCGTGGCCTTCAACCAGCATCACGCGCTGCAATGCGGCTACTGCACGCCCGGCATGCTGGCCACCGCGCGCGATATCGTGCTGCGCCTGCCGCATGCCGACGAGGCCACCATCCGCCACGAGCTGTCCGGCAACCTGTGCCGCTGCACCGGCTACATGGGCATCGTGGCCGCGATCCGTTCCGTGCTGGCGCAGCGGCAGCCACCCGCCGCGGCAAACGCAGCGCAGGCGGCACCAGGGGGCACGCCCCGCGGCTTCGCCTGTTTCACGCCGGACGCCGATGGCGCCGCGGTCGCCGCGGGTGCGGCCCCGGCCCCGGAAGAGTCGGGGCGCAGTGCCGACAAGAAGGGCTGGTCGCGCATCGACGGCGGCTTCAAGGTGCCGTTCCCGGTCGACGACGTATGGCGCTTCATGGCGGACTTGCCGGCCGTGGCGAGCTGCCTGCCTGGCGCCGCGCTGACCGAGCAGGACGGCGAGCGCGTCAAGGGCCATGTGGCCATCAAGTTCGGCCCCATGGCCGCGCGCTTCAACGGCGCCGCGCGGCTGGAGCGCGACGAGCAGAACCGGCGCGGGGTGCTCAAGGGCGCCGGCCAGGACTCGCTGAGCAACTCCAAGGCGGCCGGCGACATCACCTACGTGCTCAAGGCCGTCTCGCCGGCCGAGACCGAGGTGCTGATCGACCTGCAGTACTCCCTGCAGGGCCCGCTCGCGCAGTTTTCCCGCTCGGGCCTGGTGCGCGATTTCGTGCGGCGCATGATGGCGGACTTCGGCAAGAACGTCACCCGCAGGATGGATCCGTCGCTCTCGGAGAGCGAGCGGAGCAAGGCGGCGACCATGAACCCGGTGGCCATGATGCTCGGCGTGATGTGGGAACGCGTGAAGCGCCTGTTCGGCGCGGGCGGGGATTGAGGCGGGCGGCCGCGCCGGCGCGGCCGGCCAAGGCAAAAAGCCCAATGCAAAAAGCCCGTACGGGGTGAACCGTACGGGCTTTGGGAATCTGGTTGCGGGGGCAGGACTTGAACCTGCGACCTTCGGGTTATGAGCCCGACGAGCTGCCAACTGCTCCACCCCGCGAAACGAAATATACCCGGATCGGGGCGTAATGGAAAGTCCTCATTGGATTTTCTTTTTTCGTCGCAGGTGGGAGTGGGGCGTGAATTCAGCCGTTCCAGCGCGCAAAGATCCCGAAACGCCCGGCATCTGCGCGGTACGAAGTGGGAAAAACCGCATTCGCGGTCAACGTCGAGGCGTGCGGGGAAGCGCCCGGCCGCTGCTGCGCAGGCAAAATGCCGCCGGCTCAGGGGCCGCAAGGCGCTCACAAGAGGCACCAAGCGGCCATAGGCGGCCACAAGCGGCCACAAAGGATCGCAGGATCCCCACTCGCGCAGGGAACGCAGACTTAGCCGGTGCTGCCGTCCGCCTTCTGTACGGGCGCCAGCGTGAACCGGGCCGACAGGTCGGCTTCCCCGCTGAGCGGATCCTGGGGTTGGACGATGCCCTTGGTGCTGAGCTTGGTCAGCGTGCGCGCGGCCTGGATCGGGCTTACGCCCGCGGCCTTGGCGACCTGATATGCATCCATCGGGGTGCCCGTTTTCTGCAGGGCGTCGATTACTGCCTGTCGGGTGTCGTGATTGTTGTTCATTTCCGGGCGCGGGTTGGATTTGCTCAGACTAGACGGACTGAGGCGCGCGCGCAAGCCCGGGTTCTCGCCAATCCCGCCGGTGCCGTCGCTGTTTTATGCCGGCCTGCGCGGCTGCGCGCCGCGCGGCGCGGTTGCGCCGCCGGCCCGGCACGTCAGAATAGAGGGTCTGACGCAAGATGCACCACAAGCACAATGACGCAAACTCTCCTGCTGATCGACGGCCTGAACATCCTGCGCCGCGTCTACGAGGCCAACCCGGCGCAAGACATCCCGGCCAAGGTCGAGGGCGCCGTGATCTCGGCGCTGGCCTCGTTCCGGCGCGCGCTCACCGAGTGCCGCACCACGCATGCGCTGGCTGCCTTCGACGCCGGCGGCAAGACCTGGCGCCACGATCTGTACCCGCAGTACCGCCAGCACCGCAAGCCCATGGATCCCGAACTGGCCGAGGTGATTCCCGATTTCCGCCTGACGCTGACCGAGGTGCTGGGCCTGCAGACCGTCGCCATCGACGGCTACGAGGCCGACGACATCATCGGCACCGCCTACTACCGCTGGATTGCCGCCAAGGACGGCGCGGCGATTCCCGTGAGCACCGACAAGGACGTGCTCCAGCTCATCGCCGACGGCGCCGTCGTGCGCAACCACTTCGCCACCGCGAAGAACGGCGAGCGGTCCTGGTTCGACGAGACCTACGTGATGGACAAGTTCGGCGTGGCCAGCCACCAGCTGGCGGACTATCTTGCCCTGCTGGGTGACAGTTCGGACGATATCCCCGGCATCAGCAAGATCGGCGCCAAGACCGCCGCCCGGCTCCTGGTGCAGTACGGCGACCTCGAAGGCGTGCTTGCCAACGCGGGCGAGGAGAAGGGCGTGATCGGCAAGAACCTGGCGGAACAGGCCCATCTCGCGCGCCTGTCGCGCCAGTTGCTTTCGCTCAGGACCGATGCGCAGCTCGGGCTCACATGGAACATGCTGCGGCTGCCCGAGCAGGCCTAGCGGCGATGCCGCGACGTGGCTCCCGCATGCCCTGCGCACGCCTTGCGCATGCCGTGCCCGCGGCCTCGCCTAGTCGAGCGCGGGCAGCATCTTGGCCGGGTTGAGCAGGTTCTTGGGGTCGAGCGCGCGCTTGACCTGCCACATCAGCTCCAGCTCCACCGGCGACTTGTAGCGCTTCAGGTCGTCGCGCTTGGCCACGCCGATGCCGTGCTCGGCGGAGATCGAGCCATGTTCGGCGTGCGCCAGCGAGTCCACCGCCTCGGTGATGGGCGCATACCACCGGCCAAGGAAATCCGCCGCACTGGTGTCCCTGGGCCGCAGCGGGTTGAAGTGCACGTTGCCGTCGCCCATATGGCCGTAGATCACCATGCGCGCGGCCGGCTCGAGCGCCAGCACCCTGGCCGACGCCTCGCCGATAAAGGCGGCGATGCGCGACAGCGGCACCGAGACATCGCACTTGATGCTGCCGCCGGTGCGGGTCTGCGCGTCCGAGATTTCCTCGCGGATGCGCCAGAAGGACTGCGCATCCGCCACGCTGGCGGCCACTGCCGCGTCCTGCACCAGTTGCTGCTCCAGCCCGGCTTCCAGGATTTCCATCAGGGTGGCATCCAGGCTTTCGCTGCTGCCGCCGGAGGTCAGCTCGATCAGGACCATCCAGGCCGGTTGGCCGGACAGCGGCGAGGCCACGTCGCCCAGGTATTCCAGCACCAGCTCGAGCGCCGGCGCGGAGATCAGCTCGAAGGCGGTGACAGCCTGGCCGCCATGCTGCTTGGCCAGGCCCAGCAGCCGCACCGCGGCCTCCGGGTCCGTCACCGCCACCAGGGCCACGGCGCTGGCGCGCGGCAGCGGCATCAGCTTGAGCACGGCGGCCGTGATGATGCCGAGGGTGCCTTCCGAGCCGATGAAAAGCTGCTTGAGGTCGTAGCCGGTATTGTCCTTGCGCAGCCCGCGCAGGGACGAATAGATGCGGCCATCGGGCAGCACCGCCTCGATGCCCAGCACCAGGTCGCGCATATTGCCGTAGCGCAGCACGGCGGTGCCGCCCGCGTTGGTGGCCAGGTTGCCGCCGATCTGGCACGAGCCCTCGGAGCCGATGCGCAGCGGAAACAGGCGTTGTTCCTGCTCGGCGGTGGTGCGCGCCGCGTTGAGCGTCACGCCGGCCTGCACGGTCATGGTGTCGTTGACGGTGTCCACCGCCAGCACGCGGTTCATGCGCGCCAGGCTGAGCACCACGGCGCTGCCGCTGGCGTCCGGCACCGCGCCGCCCATCAGCGAGGTGTTGCCGCCCTGCGGCACCACCGGCACGTCGTGCGCGTGGCACCACGCCATCACCGCGCTGACCTGCTCGGTGGTGGAGGGCAGCACGACCACCTGGGCCTTGCCGCGATAGAGGCGGCGGTAGTCCGTGACGAAGGCTTCGGTGTCGGCGTCGCCGCTGAGGCAGGCGCCGGCGCCGACGATGGCGCGCATGGCTTCGAGCGTGGTTGCGGGGCTGTGGTCGGGGGTGGTGGCAGGCATGTCGGTGTGTGGCGTGGCCAGGAGGGCAGGCGCGGCGCGCGCGCGGGTGTCGCGCGCGGCCGGGCGCTCAGGAGAGCGGAGAGCGGAGGTTGAGCGGGAAATGAGCCGGTTGGCGGGCGGCGTTCAGTAGGCTGCCGAAGGGCCGGCGGCCGGCGCCGCGGCGGAACCGATGAATTCCGCGGCCAGGCGGCGCGCCGCGCCGGCATAGAGCATCACGTCCACGCCGGTGGCCACGAAGGTGCAGCCCAGCTCCAGGTAGCGCCGGGCCAGGCTGGTGTCGGAGGTCAGCGTGCCGGCGGCCTTGCCACTGGCGACGATGGTGCGCATGGCGCCCTCGATGGCGGCCTGCACCTCGGGATGGCCCGGGTTGCCGCGGTGGCCCATCGACGCGGCCAGGTCGGCCGGGCCGATGAACACGCCGTCCACGCCGTCCACCGCGCAGATGGCTGGCAGGTTCTTCAGCGCGGTCACGGTCTCGGCCTGCACCAGCAGGCAGATCTCATCGTCGGCCACCGCCAGGTAGTCGGTGCGCGCGCTCCAGCGCGAGGCCCGGGCGATCGCGCTGCCCACGCCGCGCACGCCCTGCGGCGGATAACGCGTGGCAGCCACCATGGCGGCCGCCTGCTCGGCGGTATCCACCATCGGCACCAGCAGGCTCTTGGCGCCGATATCGAGCAACTGCTTGATCAGCGGCACTTCGCCCGCCACCGCGCGCACCACGGGCTGGGAGGGATAGGGCGCGATCGCCTGCAGCGCATGCAGCATGTCGCCCAGCTCGTTGGGCGCGTGCTCGCCGTCGACCAGCAGCCAGTCGAAGCCGGCCGTGGCCGAGACTTCGGCCAGGTAGGGCGATGCCATCGACAGCCACAGGCCGATCTGGGGCTTGCCGGCCGCGAGCGCGGCCTTGAAGGGGTTGTTTGCGGGCATGATGTTCCGGATGGTGTTGGTCGGGTTGCGGCGGTGGGTGGCCTGAAGTTTAGCGCGCCTCTCAGCCCAACTGGCCCTGGCAGATGTATTTGGTGTGCATGTAGTCATCCAGCCCGTGGCGCGATCCCTCGCGGCCGTAGCCCGATTCCTTCACGCCGCCGAACGGCGCCGCCTCGGAGGCAATGGCGCCTTCGTTGACGCCGACGATGCCGGTCTCCAGCGCCTGCGCCACGCGCCAGATGCGGCGCACGTCGCTGGAGTAGAAGTAGGCCGCCAGGCCGAACGGCGTGTCGTTGGCGTCGCGCACCACTTCGTCTTCGTGCGTGAAGCGGAACACGGCGGCCACCGGGCCGAAGGTCTCCTCGCTGGACAGGGCCATGTGCGGGGTGGCGTGGGTGAGCACGGTGGGCGCGTAGTAGTGCGGGCCGTCGTTGCGGCGCACGCGTTCGCCGCCGACCACCAGGCGCGCGCCCTTGGCGACGGCGTCTTCCACGTGGCGGGCGATCTTCTCCACCGCGCGGGCATTGATCATGGGGCCGATCTGGGCCGCTTCCTCGGTGGCCGGGCCCACGTGCAGCGCCGCCACGCGCAGCGCCAGCCGCTCGACGAAATCGTCGTGCACGCCGGCCTGCACGTAGACCCGGTTCGGACACACGCAGGTCTGGCCGCCGTTGCGGAACTTGGACGCCATCAGGCCGTCGACCGCGGCATCGAGGTCGGCATCGTCGAACACGATAAAGGGCGCGTTGCCGCCCAGCTCCAGCGAGAGCTTCTTGAGCGTGCCGGCGGATTCGCGCGCGAGGTGCTTGCCTACCGGCGTGGAGCCGGTGAAGGTGATCTTGCGCACGCGGCTGTCGGCCAGCCAGCTGTCCACCACCGCCGGCGTGCCTTCGCGCGAGGCGGTGACGATATTCAGCACGCCCGCGGGGAAGCCCGCCAGCTCGGCCAGGTAGACCAGCGCCAGCGCGGTCAGCGGCGTGTCCTCCGCCGGCTTGGCCACCACCGTGCAGCCGGCGGCCAGCGCCGGCGCGATCTTGCGCGCGATCATGGCCAGCGGGAAATTCCACGGCGTGATCGCCGCCACCACGCCGACCGGCTCCCTGAGCACCAGCATCTTGCGCCCGGGCACGGCCTCGGCCACGATCTCGCCGCTGATGCGGGTGGCTTCCTCCGCAAACCACTCCACATAGGACGCGCCATACAGCACTTCGCCGCGGCTCTCCTGCAGAGGCTTGCCTTGCTCACTGGAGATGATGCTTGCCAGGTCGTCGCGGTGCTCGAGGATCAGCGCGTGCCAGCGCTTGATCAGTTGCGCCCGCTCGCGCGCCGGGCGGCGGCTCCAGGCCGGGAAGGCGGCATGCGCGGCATCGGCGGCGCGCGCCGCGTCGGCGGCGGTGCTGTCGGGCACGCAGGCGAAGGCGGCGCCGGTGGCCGGGTTACGGACGTCGAAGCGCTGGCCGGCATCGCTGGCGCACCATGCGCCCTGGATGAAGTTGCCGGTGCGCAGCAGCGCGGGATAGGACAGGGGAAGCGAGGTCATGGGCTTGCCGGGATTCAGGGGTTGTTCGGGTTTGGCGCGCGTTTGGGCGGGGACTCAGCTGACGATGCCCAGGTGCCAGGGCACGAACTCGTTGTCGCCCAGGCCCAGCGCTTCGCTCTTGGTTGCCTCGCCCGAGGCGGCCCGCAGGATATGCTCGAAGATCCGCTGGCCCATCTCGGCCACGCTCAGCTCGCCGTCCAGCACCAGCCCGCAGTTGATGTCCATGTCGCCTTCCAGGCGCGTGTACATCGGCGTGTTGCTGGCCAGCTTGATGGTGGGCGCTGGCTTGGAGCCGAACATGGAGCCGCGCCCCGTGGTGAAGCAGATCAGGTTGGCGCCGCTGGCGATCTGGCCGGTGGCGGCCACCGGGTCGTAGCCGGGCGAGTCCATGAAGACAAAGCCCGCCTGGTCGATGGGCTCGGCGTATTCGTAGACGGCCTGCAGCGGCGTGGTGCCGCCCTTCATGGCCGAACCCAGCGATTTCTCGAAGATGTTCGCCAGCCCGCCCTGCTGGTTGCCGTGGCCCACCACGCCGTTGAACTGCGCGTTTTGCCCGGCGGTGTAGCGCTCCCACCAGGCCAGGCGGTCGAGCAGCTTCTGGCCCACCTCCGGGGTTACCGCGCGGCGCGTGAGCATGTACTCGACGCCATGGATTTCCGGGGTCTCGGACAAGATGGCGGTGCCGCCGTGGCGCACCAGGATGTCCATCGCCGCGCCCAGCGCCGGATTGGCGCTGATGCCTGAGAAGCCGTCCGAGCCGCCGCACTCCAGGCCGATCTTCAGGTGGCTGGCCGGCACCGGCTGGCGCACCGCGGCGTTGGCTTCGGGCAGCATTTCCTCGATGGCGCGGATGCCCGCCTGGATGGTGGCGAGCGTGCCGCCGACTTCCTGCATGACCATGGTGCGCACGTGGCTGCCGGGCACCAGGCCCTGCGATTCCACCAGCGCCGCCACCTGGTTGCGCTCGCAGCCCAGTCCGACGATCAGCACGCCGGCCAGGTTGGGGTGGCGCGCATAGCCCGCCAGCGTGCGGCGCAGCACGTCGAAGTGTTCGCTGGGCGACGACATGCCGCAGCCGCTGCTCTGCGCGAAGGCCGCCACGCCGTCCACGTTGGGATAGGCCGCCATGCGCTGCGGCGTGAAATGGTCGGCGATATGCCGGATCACCGTGGCCGAGCAGTTCACCGAAGACAGGATGCCGATGAAATTGCGCGTGCCCACGCGGCCGTCGGGCCGCACGAAGCCCATGAAGGTGGCGCGCTCGGCCTCGGGCACGTAATCCACCGGCCGCACGTCCTCGCAGAAGGCCGGGTCGCGGTAGAAGTCCACCAGCGCCAGGTTGTGCGAATGCACGTGGTCGCCGGCCTCGATATCGCGCGCGGCCACGCCGATCACGGTATCGAACTTGCGTATCTGCGTGCCCTTGGCGATCGCGCAGGCGGCGATCTTGTGCCCGGCCGGCACCTGGGCGCGCACGCGCAGTCCCAGCCCGGGCAGGCTCTGGCCAAGCGCGAGCGCATCGCGGGCAATCAGCACGTTGTCGTTCGCGTGCAGGCGGATCAGGCAGCCGGGGGCTGCGGGCGTGGCGGGCGTGGCGGGCGTGGCGGGGGCGGCAGTGTTCACGGGGCGGTCAACCTTGTTGCAGCAGTTCTTTGAGCTTGAGGCGCTGGATCAGGTGGGTCTCCTGTTCGTACACCGTGCTGACGTAGCGCTTGTATTCCGGGCCGTCCAGGTACATCACGGGCGCGTCGATGCGCGCCGCCACCTGCTGGAATTCCTTGCTGGCCACGGCCTGGCGGAACGCATCGCGCAGCGTCTTCTCGATGGCCGGGTCCAGTCCCACCGGCGCGCCGATGCCGTTGGGCGCTTCCACCACCACGTTGTAGCCAAGCTCCTTGAGCGTGGGCGTGTCCTTGAAGCGGGGCGTGCGCTGGGCACCCCAGGTGGCCAGCAGGCGCAGCTTGCCGGCTTCCACGTGCGGCGCCCACGAGCTGGAATCGGCCAGCAGGTCGACCTGCCCGGCCAGCACATCCTGCAGGGCCTGCGCGCCACCCTTGTAGGCGATCGCATTGAAACGGATGCCCGCGGCCTGCGCGAACTCTTCCATGCCCACGTGGGTGGCGCCGCCGATGCCGGCATGCGCGTAGGTGAGCTTGCCGGGGTGCGCCTTGGCCTCGGCCACGACTTCGCCGAGCGACTTGAAGCGCGAACCCGCCGGCACCGCGATGCCGAAGGTCTGGCCGGAGGTGCGCGCCAGGTAGGTCAGCTCGCTGCGCGGGTCCATCTGCAGCATGCCGAGCTGCGAGAAGCGCGTCACCGAGATCGGCACCTGGCCGATGGTGTAGCCGTCCGGCTTCGCGCGCGCCAGTGCCTTGGTGCCGATCATGCCCGAGGCGCCGGCGCGGTTCTCCACCACGATCGACTGCTTGAGCACGACCGAAGCCACCTGGCACAGCGCGCGCATGGACTGGTCGGCCGTGCCGCCCACGGGCCACGGGCAGATGAAGGTGATCGGCCGCTCCGGGTACGCGGCGGCCCGGGCCAGGGCCGGCAGCAGCAGGCCGGCGCCCGAGACCGAGGCAGCGGTGGCAGCGGCGCCGCCGATGAGCAGGCGGCGGCGTCCGGGATTGAAGCCGTGGGGTGCGGTCATGTGTCGTCCTCGCAGGTCGTTATAGGTGTCGTGGGCCGGATGGATCGCGCAGCAACGGTTGCGCATCGGCGAGGCCCGATTGTGGGGGTCCGCTTCATAACAATCCAATCAAAGATCGGAATGGCTTCATAACCTGAAAGTTAAGTAGAATCGGTCCATGCCCCAGATCGACCGCGCCCTGCGCTCCAATATCAAGCTGCGCCACCTGCAACTGGTGGTGGCGCTGGACGAGTTCCGCCACCTCGGTCACACCGCCGACTTCCTCTCGGTGAGCCAGCCGGCGGTGTCCAAGATGCTCACCGAAGTGGAGAAGACGCTCGGCCTCACGCTGTTCACGCGTTCCACGCGCGGCACCGAGCCCACGCCGGCGGGCGCATCGCTGGTGCGCTTTGCCCGCTCGGTGCTGGCGCAATACGAGCGCACGCGCGACGAGATCGCCGCGGAGGCCAGCGGCGCCGCCGGCCGCACGCGCGTGGGATCGATGGGCGCCGCGCTGCCGGTGCTGCTGGCGCAGGCCGTGAGCCTGCTCAAGCAGCGCTCGGCACAGGCCACCGTGCTGGTCGAAGAGGGCGACCTGCCGCACCTGCTGCCCAAGCTGCGCCTGAGCGAGCTGGACCTGATCGTGGGCCGGCTCGAGCCTGGCTACGCGGCGCCCGACCTGCTCACCGAAGCGCTCTACAACGAGCCCATGGTGGCGGTGGTACGCAAGGGTCACGCGCTGGCGCGCAAGCGGCGTCCGGGCTGGCCGGACCTGGCCGGCGTGCCGTGCGTGGTGCCGCCGCCGTGGGCATCGCTGCGCGTCAAGATCGAGCAGGAGTTCTACCGCCATGGGCTGCAGCCGCCCACCGACCTGATCGAATCCTCGTCCTACCTGGCCATCAGCACCTTCGTCGGCCAGGGCGAGGCGGTGGGCTTCCTCGCCCGCTCCGTGGCGCGGCAGCTCGAGCGCGAGGAGCGCGTCCACGTCCTGGCCATGGACCTGTCGCTGGAACTGCCGCCGGTCGGCGTGATCACGCTGCGCGAAGGCCGGCCCACGCCCAGCAGCGTCCAGCTGGTGGCGTGCCTGCGCGCGGCCGCGGCGCAACTTGCCGCCTGATATCGCGGCCTCGATAGTCGCCTGCTTCGCGCCTCGCGCGGGCGAATCCGGCCGGACCCGATCGTTCGCCACCCCCTTGCGCGGCGGGCGGAATTGGCTGGCCGGGCGGTTTCCGGAGATTGCGCCGGCGCCACGGATGAGCGCACGGCGGCGAGACTAAGGCTGGCTCGCGGGCGGCCTGACGAACTTGAGCGTCATGCGGTCCGATTCACCGATGGCCTGGAAGGCCGCGCGGTCGCGATCGCCGCCGCGCAAGGTGGGCGGCAGCGACCACACACCGTCGGGGTGGTCGTGGTCGTCGCGCGGGTTGGCGTTGATCTCGCTGCGGCCGGCCAGGGCGAAGCCCGCCGCGCGCGCGTGGTCGATCACGAAATCCTCGGTGACATAGCCGGTGGCGATCATCTGCTCCAGCGACGTGCCCGGCGGGGCGCGGTGCTCCTCCACGCCCAGCACGCCGCCGGGCTTGAGCACCGCATGGAAGGCGCGCAGGCTCTCGTCCAGGTGGCCATCCTTGATCCAGTTGTGGATATTGCGGAAGGTCAGTACCAGGTCGGCGCTGCCGGCCGGGGCGAAATCGCCGGCACTGCGCAGCGGCAGCGTGCCGACCACCACCTTGTCGTAGCTGGCCGGATCGCGCGCCAGCTTTTGCGCGAAGTTCGCCCTCGATTTCATGCTTTCCTCGCTGGCCGGCCCCACCGCGTAGTGCGCGGCGTACAGCTTGCCGTGTTCGCGCAGCGTGGGCGCCAGGATTTCCGTGTACCAGCCGCCACCCGGTGCGATCTCCACCACCGTCTGGCCTGGCTGCAGGCCAAAAAAGCGCAGCGTCTCGCGCGGATGCCGCCAGGCGTCGCGCGCTTTATTGGCCGCGCTGCGCTGCGGGCCGGCAATGGCCGCGGCCAGCGCGGCATCGCCGCCCGCGGCCCCGACGCTGCGGGCGGCACCGGCCGCCAGGCCGAGCGCGGCGGCGCACGCCAGCAGCACGGCTTTGCGCRCCGGGATGTGCAGTGAAGACATCTGGATCATGGTGTTCCTTGTCTGAGGCAGGGCGCGGCGGCGGCCGCGCGGCGTGCTGAAGTGCATCATCGCACACGATTCCGGACGCGGTGCTGCATCGTGTCAAGCATGCATAAGTGTCTTTTGGATCACCGCAAAGCAGGGCGGGCAGCGCGAAGGCGCGCGAAAAACGCCGGTGCGGACGCCCCGAAACCCGCATAAGACCATGTTATCGGGCATGAATTGGCACGCGGCCTGCGTTTTCTCCTAAAATCCGCTATCTTTCTCACTTTTGAGTCGGCGTGTCTTCCAGCCTTCGGACCGGAGCCGCCTTGTTGAACGCAACCGGCAAGCTTTCGCCCGCCATTGGCACGAGGCCCTTCGACGCCGGCGCTACAAAGCGCTCTCCAGCGCCTTTTTCATGAGCAATCTCAACCAGCAAAGCATCCTCTCCGTCCACCACTGGACCGACRCGCTCTTCAGCTTCACCTGCACCCGCGATCCTGGCTTCCGCTTCGAGAACGGCCAGTTCGCCATGGTGGGCCTGGAGGTCAACGGCCGCCCGCTGCTGCGCGCCTACAGCATCGCCAGCGCCAACTACGAGGAAACGCTGGAATTCTTCAGCATCAAGGTGCCTGACGGCCCGCTGACCTCGCGCCTGCAGCACCTGCGCGARGGCGACCAGATCTTCGTCGGCAAGAAGCCCACCGGCACGCTGCTGGTCGACAACCTGCTGCCTGGCAAGACCCTGTGGCTGCTGGCCACCGGCACCGGCCTGGCCCCGTTCCTGTCGATCATCCGCGACCCGGAAGTGTACGAGCGCTACGACAAGATCGTGCTGACCCACACCTGCCGCTTCGTCGAGGAACTGGCTTACCGCGAACTGATCCAGGAGCACCTGCCGCAGCATGAATACCTGGGCGAACTGGTGCGCGACAAGCTGGTGTATTTCCCCACCGTGACCCGCGAGGAATTCGACAACCAGGGCCGCATCACCGACCTGATCGCCTCGGGCGAACTGTTCGAGCGCCTGGATGTGCCCTCGTTCTCGCTCGAGAACGACCGCATCATGCTGTGCGGCAGCCCCGACATGCTCAAGGATGTGCGCAACATCCTGGTCGAGCAGCACTTCGTCGAAGGCAATATGAACCACCCGGGCCACTTTGTGCTGGAAAAGGCCTTCGTCGGCTGAGCCTGCCGCTCACACCTGATACGACGGGCGACAGGGATGTCGCCCTCGCTTCCCGGCGGGGTTTTTCCCGGCGGCTAGGCCTGCTGGCGGGACATCACCCAGAAGTGCATGCCCAGGGTGGTCAGGAAGACCCCCGCCAGTTGCATCCATCCCGAGTCCGCTCCCAGCGCCAGGCATAGTCCCGCCGCGCCTGCGGCCGCGCCTGCGCGCCCGCGCCAGGCGCCGCGCCGCACGCCATGTCCCGCGCACGCCGGACCACCCGCTTCGTCAGCCGGTACGGGGCCTGCCGCCCCTTGCGCGATCGCGCTCGCTTGTTCCGTCGTTCGTTCCATTGCCTTGCTTCCCCGCTTTGCCGGCAAGGCCGTCATGCCTCGCGCCCGGCAGGCTACCGCGCGCCTGAGCGCCGGCGCAAAGAAGGAAACTGCCCATCGATATGCGCCCACCGGCTTTGGGCGCCCTGGCGTGAACCGCATATTCACTTGCGTTCTTATTCGTTAAGAACCGCGCAGGCGCGGCGTATGTTCACGGCTTGTCCGCGCGGACCGGGCCCATCGCCCATGCCGCCGCATCCCGAACCAGGAACAGGAGTCTTCGATGAGCGTGGAAATCATTGGCATGATCCAGACCCAGAAGCAGTCGGAGATCCATCCGGCCAGCGGGCCGGTGGTGGATCGCGACTATGTGCGAGCCTTCGCGCAGGCGCACGAACAGGCCGGCTTCGACCGCGTGCTGGTGCCACATCACTCCACCGGGCCCTCGGCCACGCTCACCATTTCCTACGCGGCGGCCGTGACCGAGCGCGTGCATTTCATGCTGGCGCACCGGCCCGGCTTTACCGCGCCCACGCTGGCGGCGCGGCAGATCGCCTCGCTCGACCAGTTCAGCGGCGGCCGGCTCGGCGTGCATTTCATCTCCGGCGGCTCGGACTCGGAGCAGCAGCGCGACGGCGATTTCCTCAGCCATGACGAGCGCTACGCGCGCACCGATGAGTACCTCGGCATCCTGCGCCGCATCTGGACCGAGGACAAACCGTTCGATCATGAAGGCAGGTACTACCGCTTCACGCAGGGCTTCTCGGAGGTCAAGCCAGCGCAGCGCCCGCATGTGCCGGTCTTCTTCGGCGGCGCCTCGGACGCCGCCATCGAGGTCGCCGGGCGTCATGCCGATGTCTACGCGCTGTGGGGCGAATCGCTGGACCAGGTGCGCGACATCACCACGCGCGTGCGTGCCCAGGCCGCGCAGAACGGCCGGCAGGTGCGTTTCTCGGTCTCGTTCCGCCCGATCCTGGCGCAGACCGAAGCGCTGGCCTGGGAGCGCGCCGAGCGCATCCTCGCGCAGACGCGCAGCCTGCGCGACGCGGCGGGCCTGGGGCAGGGCGGCCCGCAGCARAGCGAAGGCGCGCGCCGCCTGCTGGCCGCSGCCGRRCAGGGCSMKCGCGTGGACMAGCGCCTSTGGACCGAGATCGCGAAGCTGACCGGCGCACGCTCCAACTCGACCGCGCTGGTCGGCACGCCCGAACAGGTGGCCGATGCGCTGCTGGACTACTACGACCTTGGCGTCACCACCTTCCTGATCCGCGGCTTCGATCCGCTGGAAGACGCGGTGGACTACGGCCGCGAGCTGATCCCGCGCGTGCGCGAACTGGTGGCGCAGCGCGAGGCGGCAACCGGCGCCGGGCGCCGCGCGGCGTGACGACGACAGGCATATGACGAACCGCAACATGACGGCATCCAGAAGACAATTCCTGCGCCTGGGCGCGGCGGCGGGCGTGGCAGTGGCAAGCGGCACGCTGCCGCTGGCCGCGGCGGCGCAGGCGCGTCCCGTGCTCAAGGCCGGCGACCAGAAGGGCGGCCTGCGCGCCTTGCTGGAGAGCGCGGGCGAACTGAAGAACCTGTCCTACGACATCCAGTGGACGGAGTTTCCCGCCGCCGCGCCACTGGCCGAAGCGCTCAACGCCGGCGCGGTGGATTGCGGCCCCATCGGCGACGCGCCGGTCATCTTCGCGCTGGCCGCGGGCACGCCCATCAAGATCATCGGCGCCAACCGCTCGGACCCGTTCGGCACCGCCGTCCTGGTGCGCGCGGATTCGCCCCTGAAGACCGCGGCGGACCTGCGCGGCAAGAACATCGGCACCAACCGCGGCTCCATCGGCCACTTCGTCACGCTCAAGGCGCTCGCATCGGCGGGGCTCAAGCCGGAGGACGCCAACCTGCGCTTCCTGCCGCCGGCGGACGCCAAGCTGGCGCTGGTCAACGGCTCGATCGATGCCTGGGCCACGTGGGAGCCTTACACCGCGCTGGCCGAGACCAGCGGGCACGCGCGCGTGCTGGTCAACGGCCGCGGCCTGTGGTCGGGCCTGAGCTACCTGGCCGCCACCGACAGCGCGCTGGCTGCCAGGCGCGAAGTGCTGCGCGACTTCCTGCAGCGCGCGGCGCGCGCGCAGGCGTGGTCCTACCAGCATGTGGATGGCTTCTCCGCGGCGCTGGCGCGCATCATCGGCATCCCGCCCGAAGCGGCACGGCTGCAGTTCGAGCGGCGCCGCACGCAGTGGCGCAATATCGATGCCACGCTGATCGCGGAGCAGCAGCGCACGGCGGATTTCTACCTGAAGGCGGGTTTGCTCCGGCAGCGGCTGGATGTGCGCACCACCTTCGATACGGGCTTCCCGCTGGCCGCCCAGGCGGCGGCGTAGCCAGCCGCCGGCCCGGCGCTCAGAGCGGCAGGACGGGTTCGGGCGCCAGCGCGCACACCACCCGGTTGCGGCCACTGCGCTTGGCTTCGTAGAGTGCTTCGTCGGCGCGCCCGTAGGCGTGCTCGAAGCTGGTGCCGCGCGGGTTCCAGCTCACGCCGAAGCTCGCCGTCACCTGCAGCCCGGGCGCCTCGGCAAAGACACAGGCCGCAATGCGCAGGCGGATGCGGTCGGCCAGTTCCATCGCGGCGGCGAGCGAGCGCGCCGGCAGCAAGGCCGCGAACTCCTCGCCGCCCATGCGCCCGACGGTGCCCGCATCCAGTACGGCCTGCGCCAGGCAGTCGGTGATGCCGCGGATCACCGCGTCGCCCACCGGGTGGCCGAGTGTGTCGTTGACCCGCTTGAAGTGGTCGATGTCCAGCACGATCAGCGCCATGCTGCCGCCGGCCAGGACCATGCCGGCCTGCTCGATCACCGCGCCGCGGTTGAGCGCGCCGGTGAGGGTGTCGCGCGTGGCGCGGAACGCAAGCTCGCGCGCCAGCTCCTGCAGGCGCTGGTTGAGCCGGTTCATTTCCAGTTCCTCGCGGTCGCTGCGCCGGATCAGGCGCCGCGTCTCGCGCATCAGCCGCTCGTAGTGGCCAATCAGCTCGCCAAGCGTGCGGCGGTACGCCTCGGCGCTGGCGCGCGGGTCGCCGAAGACCGCGCGCGCCCCGGCCAGGGCGCTGTTCTCCGACTCGAAAAGATCAGGCTCGGACATCGGCGGATCGGCGCGTATCAGCCTGCGGTGGTGGCGTGGTCGATGAACTCGATGGCAGGGAAATCGGCGTGCAGCTCCTGCCCGAACTCCAGGATGGTGTCGTCGTCGACGTCGTGGTACCAGTTCACGATCACGTGGTTGCCCTTGTCGGCGGCGTCGTTCATGGCGTCGAACATGCTGAACAGCACCTTGGTGCTGGAGCTGTTGAAGTAGGTCAGCGCCACATGCGCGGTGACCTCGGTGTCCTCGCAGGCGGCCAGGTACTTGCGCAGGCGCACGATCACATCGCCGTAGAACACGGCGGCGTTCTCGGGATAGGACTCGCCCTTGAGCGACAGCGTATGCCGCGCGAAGTCGAGATTCACCTCGGGCGAGGAGGGGGTTGCGGCGATGAACAGGTTTTCCATGACGTTCTTTTCTCGTCCTGCTCAGATCGTGGCGACCAGGTGGAACATGGTCGAAGCCGGATCGGCGTCGATCGGCTGGAAGTTGTACTCCAGGGGCGCGCTGGCGTCGCGCGCCACGGTCAGGAAGCCCAGGCCGGCGCCCTTGCTTCCCTCGGGTGCCTCGGCCCGCATGGTCTCCTTGTAGGCCTGCTTGATCTGGTCCAGCGTCATCGTGCGCAGCGGCTCCAGCGCGGCGCGCAGCTGTGCCACGCGCGAGATCGCCACGGGGTTGGAGCACATCAGGCGGTAGCGCTCGTCGATCATGCTGATGCACACCGAGCCGTGGCGCAGCTGGTTGGTGTCCTGCGTGGGTGGCGTCAGCGCGTCAGACGAGTAATGGACGATGTTCTGCGCCATCTCCACGAACGACGAGAACAGCTTGCGCCGCGTGCCGTTGTCCACGCCGCTGACCGCCAGCTGAAGCCGCACCGCGTCCGACATGGCAGCGATGATGTTCTGGGAGAAATAGCCCACGTAGTAGAAGATCACGTTGCGTTCCCGGGCCATTTCGAAGAAGGCCCCGTATTCATGGTCAATCGAAGTACCGCTCATCGGCGTTGTCATCGACGTTGTCATCGGCGTTGTTGTCAGGCCCCGCCACGCATTCCCGGCTATTGAACGCGGAAGCAGAAGAAGGTGAGGTCGTCGCGGCGGCTCTGCTGGCCTTGCCAGGCGCCGTACTGCGCCAGCACGGCCTGGTTGATGCGCGCGGCCGGCTCGAGCCGGGCGGCCCGCACCGCCTCGCGGATACGGCGCTTGCCGAAGGCGATCTCCTTGGGCCCGCCGATCTGGTCGACCAGCCCGTCGGTGGTCACGAACACCAGGCTGCCCGGCGCGGTCTGCACGGTGCGGTTGCGCCATGCGAAATCCATGCCGGTGTCGACATAGCCCGCGCCCATGCGCTCGCCGTCCACCATCTCGCCGTCGTCGTCGCCCGCATGCAGCACGAACAGGGAGCTCTTCGCCCCCGCGAAGGACAGCCGCCGGCTGGCGTTGTCGAACCAGAAGAAGGCCGCGTCCAGGCCGTCATTGGATTCAGGCGTATCGCCGTTGCATTCCACCTGGCCGAGCATCTGCTTGATGCCGCGGTTGACCGCCATCAGCAGCGCGCCGGGGTCGCGCGGGCCGCGCTGCTCGATCGCCTGCGTCAGGATGGACGAGGCGATCAGCGTCATGAAGGCGCCCGGCACGCCGTGCCCGGTGCAATCCGCCAGGGCCGCGAACCAGCCGTCCTCGAATGCCGCGAAGTGATAGAAATCCCCGCCCACCACGTCGCGCGGCTCCCACACCAGCCCGGCATCGCCGAGCGTGCGGGCCATGGCCTCGCGCGAGGGCCGCAGCATCGAGCGCTGGATGATGCTGGCGTAGTCGATGCTGTGCATGATCTGGCGGTTCTTCTCCGCCTGCATGTCGGCCACCACCCGCATCAGCTGCAGGCCACGCCCGAGGCCGAGGAAATGGCCGTCGCGCGCGATGATGAAGCCGTCCGCGAGCGCCTTTTCACCGTATTCCACCGCCTTGAAGGTGAGCGCCTCGATGCTCATGGCSGCGTCCACSACSAGCGGCTCCTTGTCCATGAASGCGATGCAGCTCTTGCGGTTGTASAGTTCCYGGTGRTASGGCTTGCTCATCTGCGACAKGAAGATCGMSCGGTTGATCAGSCCGATCGGCCTGTCATCCTCGGTCACCGGCAGGCTGTCCAGGTCGCGGTGCTTGCCGAAGACATCCAGGACGTCCTGGTTGGTCTGCTCCGTGGTCACGGATGGCGTGGCGGCGCACAGATCCTCCGCGCAAGGCTGCCGGAAGCGGGCACGCCCTGCACGGGTTTCAACCCCACTGGAACCGGCCGGAACGTCAGACATCGCCAGGGAATCCGGATGATTTGGAAACCGCCGATTCTAGGAGTGGCGTATGTCGGCTTTGTGACGGTTTGAAGAAAAGAGGGGATTTACGGGGGTATTTCAAGAAGGACCGCTCCGGCCGCCGACACGCGCCGGCACGCGCCGGCCCGCTGCGACGGGCTCGCGCGGCGGAGTGGCGGGCGCGCCTTCAGAGGCCGAGCTGCCGCGCGGCCAGGTCCTTCATGATCTCCTCGGCGCCGCCGCCGATCATCATCACCTTGACCTCGCGATACAGGCGCTCCACCCGGCTGCCGCGCATATAGCCCATGCCGCCGAGCAACTGGACTGCGCGGTCGGCGCAGAACTGGAAGGTCTGCGTGGCGAGGTTCTTCGCCATGGCGATCTGCGCCACCGGCGCCGCGCCGTCGTCGAGCCGGCTGGCCAGGTCGTCCAGCATGGCGCGCGTCGATTCGATACGGGTGGCCATATCGATGAACTGGTGCCGCACCACCTGGTGTTCCACCAGCCGTTTGCCGAACGTCTGCCGCTCGCGCGCCCACGCCAGCGCGTCGTGGAAGCAGACCTGCGCGTAGCCGCAAGCCGCCGCCGCGAGCGCCAGGCGCTCATGATTGAAGTTCTTCATGATCGCGGCAAAGCCCTTGCCTTCCTCGCCGATCAGGTTCTCCGCCGGCACCCGGCAGTCTTCGAAGAACAGCTGCGCGGTGTCGGAAGCCCACCAGCCCATCTTCTTGAGCGGCGTGCGCGTGAAGCCCGGGGTATCGCGCTCGATCAGCAGCAGCGAAACACCCCTGGCATCCGGGCCGCCGGTGCGCACCGCCACGGTGAAATAGTCGGCCCGCATGCCCGAGGTGATGTACAGCTTGGTGCCGTTCACCACGTAGTGATCCCCGTCGCGCCTTGCGGTGGTGGCCAGGTGCGCGACGTCGGAGYCCGCCGCGGGTTCGCTGATGGCGAGCGCGGAGATCTTCTCGCCCGCGAGGATCTGCGGCAGGACCCTGGCCTTGAGCGCTTCGCTGCCGGCCGCGGCGATCGGCGGCGCGCCGATCGTGTGCGAGAACAGCCCCGACGCGATGCCGCCGGAGCCGCCCCAGGCGCGCTCCTCGAACAGGATCATGCGATAGAACGCGTCGCAGGGCGCGCCGCCATAGGCCTCGGGAAAGCCGGGTTGCAGCAGGCCCGCCTCGGCGGCCTTGCGGTAGAGCTCGCGCGGAAAGCTCTCGGCCTCGTCCCAGGCCTCGGCATTGGGCGCGACTTCCTTGTCGAAGAAGCGCCGCACGGAGGCGCGGAAGGCCTCGTGCTCGGCGGTGTAGTAACGGGGGTTCGGCGGCTGCAGGATCATATCGTGGCTGGGCATCTCATTGTGCGGACGGGTCCAGGCATTGCGGTGCCTGGTAGAGCGGAAAGCCGTCGAACGGCACCGAGCGCCGGTGCTCGGGCAGCGGCCAGGTGTGCTTGGCATTGGGCACGCCGCCATCCACGCGCAGCGTCGATCCCGTGATGAAGGCCGCCGCCGGCGAGAGCAGGAATACCACGGCGGCCGAGACCTCCGCCTCGGTGCCCAGGCGCTGCAGGGGGACCTTGCGCCCGAGTTGCCGGATTTTCTGCTGGAACGCCTCGGGGTAGGTATCGAAGCCGGAAGAGGCGATCCAGCCGGGCGCCACCGCATTGACGCGCACCCCCGACGCCGCCCATTCGCACGCGGCCGTCTCGGTGAACGACAACATGCCGGCGCGCGCCGCGCCGGAGTGCCCGAGGCCCGGCATGCCGTTCCACATGTCGGCGATGATGTTGACGATGGCGCCGCCGTTGGCCTCCATCCATTGCGTGAAGCATTCGCGCGCGACCAGGAAGCCGCCTGTCAGGTTGTTGCGCACCACGGCTTCCCAGCCCTTGAGGCTGATATCGCGCAGGGCCGACGGATACTGGCCCCCGGCATTGTTGAAGAGGCCGTCGATGCGGCCATGTGCCGCCAGCGCCGCGGCCACGGTGTCGCGCACCTGGGCTTCATCGCGGATGTCGCAGGCGTGCACGCTGACCCGGCCGGTAGCATCCGGCTGCGCGGCGACGATCTCCGCGCGCACCTGCTCCAGCTTCTCGAGCTTGCGCCCGGCCAGCGCCAGCCGGCAGCCGAGACTGGCCAGTTCGTGCGCCGTGCAGCGGCCGATGCCGCTGCCGCCACCGGTGATCAGCACCGTCTGCCCGGCGAACAGGTCCCGGTGGAATACGGATCGGTATTGCATGCCTTGTCCTTTCGGTTGGATTCGCGATGGATGTCGTTCAGCCGGCGCTCAGTCCCAGCCGCTTGACCAGCTTGCCCTGGCTCTCGAAGCGCTGGCGCGCGAACGCCGTGTAGTCGGCGCTGTCGAGGTACGCCATTTCCTGGTCGAGCCGGTCGAGCAGCCTGGCCGTGGACGGCTCGTAGAGCGCGCTTTTGAAGGCGTCGTGCAGCACGCGCACCACCTGCGGGTCCATGTCGCGCGGGCCGGCGATGCCGAACGGGCCGGTCGAGACGATATCGATGCCGAGGTCGCGCAGCGTGGGCACGGCGGGCCAGTGGCGCGAACGCCGGGCCGTCCACAGCACCAGCCAGCGCGCCTTGCCGGCATCGACGTAGCTGCCGATGGTGCCCGCGGTGATGCCCAGGTCGATGTGCCCGCCGAGCGTCGCCGTGATGATCTCCGCCTCGCCCTTGTAGGGCACGTGGTTGAGCTGGATGCCCGCCTTCTGGCAGATCTCCTCCATCGTCACGTGCATGGTGCCGCCCGTGCCGGTGGTGCCGTAGCTGATCTTGCCGGGGCGCCGCCTGGCGTCCTCGACCAGGTCCTGCCAGGTCTTCCAGGGCGTTTCGCTGCGCGTGGCCACGCCGAGCGGATAGCCGCTGAGATGGATGATGTAGGTGAAGTCCTGGAGCGGGTCGAACTGCGTCTTCTGCAGGTGCGGCAGGCGGAAGACCGGCTCCGGCATCACGGTGAGCGTATAGCCGTCGGGGCGGGCGCGCGCCACCAGGTTCGCGCCGAGCAGCCCGGACGCGCCCGGGCGGTTTTCGACGATCACGGGCTTGCCCAGGGTCTTGCCCGCGCTTTCCGCCAGGGCGCGGATGACGGTGTCGGTGGCGCCGCCCGCGCCGAAGGGCACGGTGAGCGTGACCGGCTGGGCCGGGAATGCGGCCGCTGCCGCGTGCCGCGAGAGCGCCGGCAGGGCAGTGCCGAGCGCCAGCGTCAACATGGTCTGGCGGCGTTTGCGATCGAAGGCTGCTGGTTTCATCGGTGTCTCCGTCTTGATTTTGTGGTTCCGATCAGCGAGGTACTGCGCGCGGTTTCAGTCGTGGTGCTCCTGGAGAACGAGTGCGTCGAGCGCCACCGCGCCGTGGCCCGCCGCCTTGACCAGCAGCGGGTTGATCTCCAGCTCCGAGAGCGTGTCGCCCAGCGCGAGGGCGGCATCGGAAACCGCGGCGATCGCGCGCGCCGCCGCCTCGACGTCGGCGGGTGGGCGGTTGCGGTAGCCGGTCATGAGCCGATAGCCGCGCAGCTCGGCGAGCATCGCGTGCGCGATCTCCTGGTCCACCGGCAGCAGGCGGTGCGACACATCCTGGAACACCTCCGTGAAGATGCCACCCAGGCCGACCGTCATCGCAAGCCCGAACACGGGGTCGCGCGTGACGCCGACGATCAGCTCGCACTCGCCGGCTTCCATCTTCTGCACCAGCACGCCGCGCAGCTCCGCCGCGGGCGCGGCCCGGCTCGCGGCCGCCGCAATCTCCCCGGCAGCCGCGCGGACCGATGCGGCGTCCGCGAGGTGCAGGCGCACGCCGCCCACCTCGGTCTTGTGCGGGATATCGGGGCTCAGGATCTTGACCACCACCGGGTAGCCAAGCGCCTCCGCGGCGTCCGCGGCCGCCGCGGGCGTGGTGGCCGCGCGCACGTCGCCGACCGGCACGCCATGGGCGCCGAGGTATTGTTTCGCCTCGTACTCGTCCATGCGCGCGCACGACGGCGCGGGCGCCGGCAGCGTGCGCGCCTGGCCGCGCGCGGCACGCAGCGCGCCCCAG